>NZ_OY780933.1:2040000-2135000 GCF_963676065.1 Maridesulfovibrio sp.
TCGAAGGCGTGAAGGCCGGTGCCATCAAGCATTTCTTCCTCGTCGGCGGTTGCGACGGCGCCAAGCCCGGACGTAATTACTATACCGATTTCGTGGAACAGGCTCCCGAGGATACTATTATCCTGACCCTCGCCTGCGGTAAGTTCCGTTTCTTTGACAAGAAACTCGGCGATATCGGCGGCATTCCCCGTCTGCTGGATATCGGACAGTGCAACGATGCCTATTCCGCAATCCAGATTGCAGTAGCGCTCGCAAATGCCTTTGAATGCGGCGTTAACGACCTGCCGCTGTCCCTGATCCTGTCATGGTACGAGCAGAAGGCGGTTTCCATTCTGCTGACCCTGCTGCACCTTGGCATCAAGGATATCCGTCTCGGGCCCAGTCTCCCTGCATTCGTAACACCCAACGTGCTGAATTTCCTTGTTGAAAACTTCAATATTATGCCCATCAGCACACCTGAAGAAGATTTAAAAGCCATTTTAGGATAATTTGCTTCGGCTGTTGGGGGAGGGGAACTTTTGGGAAAAGTTTCTCTTCCCCATACCTCATCCCTTCAAAACTTTTTAATAGGCTTACGCTCTGTATTCCGGAAGATTTTACTTAACTCTCAAATTTATATTTACCCCGGCTGAGCGTGGTTTAAGATTTAATACAAATTTCCGTCTTGGTTTAATAACCAAGGCACACTTGAAGAATTAATAACAGACTAAAACCGACTAGAAGGTTTTGGGATTCTTAAACCCTTTTGCAAAAGGGATTAAGGCCCCCGGCTGGGTCGCCGAAGGCAGATAAAATGAAAGTATTACGTAAAATGATCAGTATAGATGAAGAGTTGTGTGACGGTTGCGGTCAGTGTGTACCGGGCTGTGAAGAAGGTGCTTTGCAGATTATAGACGGTAAGGCCAAACTTGTTGCCGAAAGATACTGTGACGGTCTGGGCGCATGTCTGGGTGAATGTCCTACCGGCGCTCTGAAGGTTATTGAGGTGGAAGCCGACGATTTTGATCCTGAAGCTGTTAAGGAACGGCTGACCGAGCAGGGCAGGAATATTCCCGGTCACATGCCCGATCCTGAAAGTCTGCGTCTTGATAATCCAAAACCGGCTTCGGGAGGCTGTGGTTGTTCCGGTTCAAAGATTGAAGCCTTTGCTCCGGCTGCGACCCCCTGTAGTCAAGCCAACGTACCGACTGATGCCGAGGCCGGTCCCTCACAGCTGAGCCATTGGCCGATCCAGATCCGTCTTGTCCCTGCGGAAGCTCCTTTTCTCAAAGGTGCGGATCTGCTGCTTACCGCTGATTGCGTGGCGGTTTCCGTGCCCGGTTATCATGAAAGATTTTTGCCCGGCAAGAAGGTTCTTATGGGCTGTCCCAAGTTTGATGATGTGGATTTTTATCTCCAGCGTCTGACTGAGATTTTCGCCACCAGCGGAATCAAGTCTATCACTGTGCTGGAAATGGAAGTTCCCTGCTGTTCTAATTTCAGCCGCATAATTCTCAAAGCGCTTAAGAACGCGGGTGCGGACATTCCCGCTGAAAAGATTGTTTTCACCAGAACCGGACAGCTTAAAGCCAAAACAACTCTTGATGAACCTGTTCCGCTTTAAAGCCATCATTTAAAACTACCATCTACCTCCTTTCAGTATATAAACAGAAACGGGGAGCTTCCGAATGGTTCGGAAGCTCCCCGTTTCAATTTTGGCAAATTTAATATCTCAGCTTAATTCATAATATCCTGCTCAAAACCGGGCTGATTAATTGACTGATTCGGATCGAAGCGCGGTTGCGGGGACGAATTCTCTTTTTGCAGTGGTCCAGAGGTATTTACCATAGGATCAATGTAAGGACTTTCCTTGATGGGCAAGAGACTGCGCGTTCTGGTATTAAGCGGGACATTCCAATCCCAAGATCCGATAATTTCGCCATCTTCCACAGTTGTGACGGCGGCGGTTATGAAAATTCTGGTTTTGCCGACAGAGTAGGCCCCCGCCAATACGCATTTTTGAGGTGGAGCCAGGTCTTCGTCTATTGCGGTCATAGGAAAGCGGGAACTGTCGGCGACAATGGCGAATCCCTTTTGTGCGATGCGCGAAGCCACCTGCTCTGTGAGGACTTTGGCAAAATCAGTTTGCAGCGTACTGCCGCGCAGCCGGAACATGGTAACAGTTATGGGTGATCCTATTGGCAGCCGCTCTTCGAGCTGGTTTGAAATCTGGTCACCGGCATCGTAGTTCAACTCCACCATGGGAGTGTTATCGTCTTTAAAAAAAGGTCCGGTTGTGGGCCGTTTGCCGAGATAGTCCAGAGTGCGTTCTTGATACCCGGAGCAGGCGCCTAGGGCCAGAAGTGCGGCCAGTGCAATTATGAAGCTGATTGTTCTGCCTTTCATGAAAGTTCCCTGTTTTAAAATATGAGCAACATTGCAAGGGTTTGCTGACGCTAAATCAGATGCAATGAGAATGCCACGGAGTAAAAAATACGCTTATACAGCCAATTGAACCCGTGGTACTTGTTTTTGCTTTTGTAAACCGGGCAGATTAAGCCGGAAAAATGGCCTCGCCTCGGTCGGGATCAATTCAGCCGGGAAATAATTTCTCTGATCAGCTTGGACATTGCGGCCGAAGATTTAGCAGCCTGCTCAATTACTGCTTCATGAGTGGTTTCAGCCATACAGTCCGGCAGGTTTTTGTTAGTTAAACAGGTTATGCCCATAACCTTAATTCCCATGTGGACAGCGGCGATGGCTTCTATGGCGGTTGACATGCCCACGGCATCGGCGCCTAGACGTTTGAGCATTCGGGTTTCAGCCGGTGTTTCAAGATTTGGGCCGGGAACCTGTACGTAAACCCCGCGTTCAAGGCGGATTCCGGTATCCTTAGCGGCTTTGGTCGCTATAGCACGCAGTTCTTCGCAATATACTCTGCTCATATCAGGAAAGCGCACGCCCCAATTGTCGTTGTTGGGTCCGGTGAGCGGTGAATGCCCGGTGAAATTGATCTGGTCGGTGATCAGCATCAGGTCGCCGGCATCAAATTGTGGATTAAGCGCTCCGGCGGCATTGGTAATGAAAACCTTATTTATACCCATTTCTCCCATTACCCGTACCGGGATGCAGGCTTCAGCCGCGCTGTAACCTTCGTAAATGTGGAATCTACCGCTGAATACGAGTACCGGTTTTTCCCCCATAAATCCGTATATGAGCCTGCCGGAATGTCCTTTTACTGTTGATTGCGGAAAACCGGGGATATCTGAATAGGGGATTTCAATTGCTGAATTAAGGCGGGTGATAGCTTCGCCAAGACCGGAACCTAGAATTATTCCGGTGGCAGCGGCTTGAAAATTATCTATCTTTTCTAGTATATGCCTGCTAATAGTATGAATAGATTCCGGGGAGATCATAGGTTATAATACTCGTAGTTTCGAGGTTAATGTATTGAGGGAGCTGTAAATAGCTTCCTTGTGTCAATCATCCGTCTTAACTAGTAACTTAAAAGAGAACGGGATTCTATGGATTTTTCCACTTTAATCGGGATGCTGGTTGGGCTTTCCCTTGTCGTCGGGGCGATATTTATCGGCGGTGCTGTTGATGTTTTTGTCAACGTCCCCGGTATGATGATTGTTATCGGCGGAACGCTGGCCTCCATCTGCGTGGCATTTCCTTTTGAGGAAGTTTTGCAGGCCATGGTCGCGGGATTTAAAGCCTTTTCTTCCAGAAAGGTAAAGGTTAATGAAGTTGTTAATATCATGGTCAAGGTTGCTGAAATCAGCCGTCGTGAAGGTTTGATCGCACTTGAAAATGTACAGACGGAAAACGTTGTTTTGCGTAAATCCTGCCAGTTGATTGCTGATAATGCCGATCCAGAACTTATCCGCGCAACGTTACAGATTGAAATTTCAGCCATGAAAAGGCGCCATAAAATCGCGCAGGATGTGTATAAAAGGCTTGCCGGCCTTTCTCCCGCTTTCGGTATGCTGGGAACTTTGATCGGTCTGGTCCAGATGCTTTCCAACCTGTCTGATCCGGCGGCCATCGGCCCGGCTATGGCGGTTGCAATTCTGACCACTTTCTACGGTTCGCTGCTGGCGACCCTGCTTTTTATCCCCATCGGGGCCAAGCTCAGAGCAAGGACGCTGCAGGAACAGTTGCATCTTGAGATTATCTTCGAGGGTGCCAAATCTATCCTTGAGAATAACAACCCCCGTCTGGTTTATGAGAAGCTTTCTTCATTTCAGGCCCCCAGAGACAGATCCGGAGAATAAGCCATGGATGATGAACTCCTTAAAGGTTCGCTACTGGTTGATGATGAAGAGGATGACGATGATTCAAATGATTGGATAACTACCTTTGCGGATTTATCCATGCTCCTGCTGGTCTTTTTTATTCTGCTTTATTCCATGTCCGAAATTGATGCCAAAAAGTTTGATATGACTTTTCAGTCGGTCAGTAAATCCATCAGCGGCAAGATGCAGAAAATAGCCACCAGTAAAGCCGCCCGTGAGGAAGCCGGAGCTATCCTTAATCAGGTTGTAACCCGCCGGCAGATTATTAAGGCCCAGCGCAAGGTATTTGAAGACGTCAAATATCTGCAGACCACCAAGGGAGTTGAAGGCATCATGAGTGCCAAGTTCGAGGATGGTCAGGTTATTATTAAATTGCCATCGGATGTGCTTTTCAAACCGGGACAAGTACAGCTGAGTACCAAGGGAATGGCAGCGGTGCGGGCGTTGAAGGATTTCTTTCTCAAGCACCCGGACCAGTACATCAATATAAAAGGTTATACAGATGACACGCAGCCCGGACGTGGAAGCAGGCTGAAGGATAACTGGGAAATTTCATCTTTACGCGCGGTTAACGTTTTGCGCTATCTCATGAAAATGGGAATTAAGCCCAACAGGTTAACGGCAACAGGACTTGGGGAAATGGACCCCCTTGTTCCAAATAATTCTCCCCGTAACCGGCAGCGTAACCGGCGGGTTGAATTCGTTCTTGATAAGATAATGACGGGACCATAGGTCTCATGTTTTGAACCAACTATGCTAAACAGTTGGATGTGATTGGAGATAAGAATGGATATTTCATTCGATAGCAGTTCGGCCAGAGGAGCCTTCAGAACAAGTCTTCCGGGACTAGCTCTAAGGATTGAGGGGAAAGAATCCACATACAGTGTGAAGGATTTCAGTGTTAACGGTCTGGCTTTTTCCGCTGGCGACGATACTTTTGAAGTAAACGAAACTTTTATGGTGGATTTCGTTCTCGGTAAGAAGGCTCTTTTAACCGGGCTTGAAATCAAGGTTGTGCGTGACATAGGCAAGGGACTGATGGGTTGCATTTATGTTGACCTCGATAAATATCAGGAAGCACGGCTTGATAAGCTGGTCCTTGAAGTGCAGAAACGTATGATTAAGCTTCGCAAAAAGAAAGGTGCGTCCTGACTCCCCGTCTGGTATTGAAAAATGTATAGAGGTGAGCATAGAGTTCTTATAGCCAACCGAGGTGAAATCGCCATCAGGATAGCCAAAGCCTGTCTGGATCTGAACCAGAATTTTGTCTGTGTCTATACAGAGGCGGATAGGGAAAGCGGGCATGTCCGTTTTGCTTTGGAAAATGGTGGCGAAAAAAGTCTGTTCCGTATCGGTTCCTACCGGGATGCCAACGAGGTCTTCAGTGTTGCTGATCGCAGCGATGCATCGGCTATTCACCCGGGATATGGATTTTTTGCAGAAGATTTCCGTTTCGCGCGCCGGGTGGTGAAGCGGGAAAAACCGCTTATTTTTATAGGCCCTTCCTGGCGGGTGATTCAGGAACTGGGCGACAAGATTAATACCAAGCGTCTCGCACGCAGTCTGGGTGTCCCCACTGTCCCGGGGTCAGATCGTCCTATTTATGATGAGCTTGAGGCTGTCGAGCTTGCGGACAGTCTATTTTCTTTTCAAAGGGAACAAGGCTTCAAGGCTCCGGCCATTATGGTCAAAGCTTCCGCCGGAGGCGGTGGCATGGGTATTGAAGAAGTTAACGATCCTGATGAATTCCGCTCTGTTTATCGGCGCATACGAAATTATGCCAAGCGCCAGTTCAATGATGAAGGTGTGCTTATTGAGCAGCGTATTTTCGGCTTCAACCACTTGGAAGTTCAGGTCGTTGGTGAGCAAAGCGGGAAAAAACACGTTCATTTCGGAACCCGTAATTGCTCGGTGCAAAGCAGCGGCAATCAGAAGCGGATCGAGGTCGCGCCGGGATTCGCGCCCAACGAAATCCATTATATTTTCAATGCCTCCGGAGTGCTGGCAAGTATTACCGAGCATTCCCTGTCCATGGCCCGCGCTGTAAATTATGACAGTGTAGGGACTTGGGAGTGGATTGTTACCCCGCGCGGCGAACCTTTCCTCATGGAAGTTAATACCCGCATTCAGGTTGAAAATGGAGTTTCTGCCGCTATTTCAAGTGTTAAGGGAGAAACTGGTGTTAACATAGTGCGTGAACAGGTTCGGCTTGGGCTGGGCGACTCCCTCAACTATACTCAGGCGGATATTGATCTTTCCGGAGTTGCTATTGAGTACCGCATTATTGCCGAGAATCCGGATAAGAATTTTGCCCCGTGGGTCGGCAGGATCGAGAAATTCGACTGGCAGAGTCAGGATTGGCTTGAAGTATACACACAGGTTCCCACCGACCGTCCTTATGAAATACCTACTGAATTTGATCCTAATCTCGCGCTGGGAATTGTGTACGGTGAAAATCTGGAGCAGGCGCAAAAGCGGGGAATTGAATTCCTGAATGGGCTGACGCTGCAGGGACAGGACCGGGCGGGCAGGAAACTTGAGTCTAATTGTTCTTATTTAATTGATAAAACTTCAGCTTTGCTGGAATTTTAATGCCTTGTGATGAGATGATTCAGGAACTGTATGAATATTGATAAGCGCATAGACGCCCTTACGGAGCGGCTAAATTATATCAAGGATATTTTTGGTAATCTGGAAAACGCCAATATCAGCATGCTCAGTTCGGAGCTTGCTGAATTCCGTAGTTTGCGTGATTCGATTTCCTCTGAAGATTCCCGGAGAAAACTTGCCCGGCTTGAGGATCTTTTTTCATTTCTTGAATCCAAGCTTGAAAAAGAACTGACCCCTATGGACCGTGTGCGTATTGTCCGGCACCCACAGCGCATATCTCTGACTGATATTCTGGAAAATGTTTACGATAACTACACGGAACTGGGCGGGTTGGGTGAATTCAGTATTGATCCGTCCATGCTCATCGCTCAGGCTTACATCACCAGAAGAGTGGGGCAGAAAGTCGTCCACCAGCCGGTAATGGTCATCGGTCAGGAGAAAGGACACGGTCAGGAGTTCCGCAACGGCGGTTCGGTCAAGCCGTGGGGGAACGCCAAGGCCTTGCATTATATGAAGGTAGCGCAGGCTGAGGGGATTCCCATCCATACCTATATATTTACCCCCGGATCTTACCCCATTGAAGATTATCCCGGCGCGGCGCAGCAGATAGCCAGAAACATTTATGATATGGGGCAGATCGATGTACCCATTATTTCCATAATTTCTGAGGGAGGCTCCGGCGGAGCAGAGGCGATCGGACTTGCTGATAGGCGTTTGATGCTTTCGCACGGCTATTACTCGGTTATTTCCCCGGAAGGGGCGGCAGCGATTGAAGCCAACTTGAAAGACGGCAAGCGGGTGGCTGATTCCCTTATTGGTAATTGTGCGCGTAAGCTTGGTATTACTGCCGAGGACAACCTGAAGATGGGATACATTGATCGCATTATTCAGGAACCGCATCTGGGAGCAAAATCGGCCAGTTATGATTTTTTTCGCGTGCTGCGGTCCGAAGTTATCCGGGCTACCAACGAGGTCTGTGTTTCCGTAAAGGGCCTTAAGCTTTTTCGGGCTATGGCGCTTAAGCAGAAGGGATCGGAAGAGGATGAAGATGTCTTTATGCGCTGGGCTGTCAGTTCCCGTGCCCGTGCCCGTCTGGTTGAGAAGCGGTATGAGAAGTTCCGGCACCTTTCGACCTCTGCTTATATGGATCAGCGTTCCGTCTTTCTAAAGATGGGGGCGGCTGTGCAGGGAATGGCATGGGCTACAAAATCCCTGTTTCTGTACAATATGGTCGGGCGGACCGTGCGTGCGGCCAAGCAGGGTATGGAAGAGATTCAGGCTGAGGCGCATCTGGTAAAAGAACGTACCGCGCGAATGCTTAAAAATAAGTCCGGTAACGGTAATACTGCTAAAATTTCAAATGACGTACGGGACAAACTTCTCTGCCTGTCCTCGTCAGATCAGTCTCCGTGTTTTGAGGAAGGACGCTGGAAGTACAGCAGCCCTAAAAGCAGGGAAGACCGTACCTTCACCTGTCCTAATTCAGCTACTGAAGGCTGCCTTGATCTCTGGGCTCCTGATCTTTTCGGTGATTTTGCCGGAGTGTGCAGTAATTGCGGACACCACTTCCCTATGGAATACCAGTGGTACTTGTACAACGTCTTCAATTACGCGGAAGGTTTTGAATTTAATTCCGGCATAGAATCATCCAACCCGTTAAATTATGAAGGGTTTGACCTCAAGCTGGATGAAGCGCGCAAAAAAACGGGTTTACGTTCTTCGTGTATTACTTTTGAAACCCGCATGGACGAAATTAATGCCGTGGTCATCTGTCTTGCCGCTCCGTTTCGCGGCGGTTCAGTTGGAGCGGCTGAGGGTGAAAAGATTATCCGTGCTGCGGAAAGGGCGCAACGCAAGCAATTGCCATTGATTTTTTATGCCCACGGTACTGCCGGAATCCGTATTCAGGAAGGAACCAACGGTGTGCTCCAGATGCCTCGCTGTACCATGGCACTCCGCCGGTACGTGGATGCCGGAGGATTATATCTGGTTATTTACGATACCAATTCCTATGGCGGGTCTGTGGCAAGTTTTCTGGGGTGCTCTCCTTATCAGTTCGGAGTGCGGTCTTCAAAAATCGGTTTTGCCGGTCCGCGGGTTATTGCAGAAACCACCGGTATTTCTGTTCCTCCCAATTATCATAACGCGTGGAATGCGCTTGCGCGCGGACACATTCAGGGAATCTGGGACAGGCGTGAGATGGCTCGCAATATCGGGCAGGCTTTCATGACCATGGGTGGCCGTAATTTATATTACAGATAAAAAAAATTACAGTGGTTTTGTTTCCCTTGAAAAAAAGTAATTTTTTTGAAATTTCATGTCTGACCCTGTCTTTTTAATTGAGAAAGTGCGACACGAAATTTTTTTACCTTCGTTTGTGTAGGTTCTTATTTTAATTTGTTTTCTGTGTTAGGGAGTTTCGCAGCAGGTTGACTTTGCCTGATAATGTCTGCAAATTGCCCGGACCGGATTCTGGGTTTCAGGTTTCCGGTTTTTTAATGTAAGATAATAAAATTCGCTCATGATAGCGAAATATAAGTTAAAATAATTTAGAGGTTAATATAATGCTCAATATCAAGGAACTGCTTGAAGAGATCAAGGCTTCCCCTTATAAAGAAATTGAAATCTCTGTTCCTCATACCGGAACAGTCGAGTTCACCGGACTTAAAGTAGGTGATAAGGTAAGCGGTCCTTCCGGTGAATGGAAGGAAAAGGCCGGTACCGTGCTGGCAAAACTTACCCGTGAGCGCAATACTAAGAACATTACCGCTCCCGAGAAAGGTGAGATTGTTTCCATCAGGGAAGATTTGGAAGGCAGGTTTGTTGAAGCAGGGGAGATCCTGATTAAAATCCGCCATTTTCTTTCCAAGGAAGAGGTTATCCATCTCATCCTTAAAAAAGCTCTTTTCCTGTTCAATGCTCCTGAAAAAGCAAAGTATTATTTCACCCCTGAGGTGGATGCCAAAATTAAAGGTTCCGGTGAACGTTCCGTTAAGGTTAGAGAAGGTATGGATTTGTTCATTGTTTCGCGTATGAAAAGAGAAACCCCGCTTAATTACAGCGGCCCTGAAGGCTTGATTTATTCAGTCTATTTTCATAACGGTGATAATGTTGACGCGGCGCAACCCTTGATAGGAATCTGTCCCGCAGATCAACTCAAGCAGATTCAGGAAGTTGTGAACCGTGTCCAGAGTGAATGGGAAGAGGTTGATTAATTTAGTCTTTTACCCTTCCGCTATGTAGCCATTGACGGAATCTTTTTTTCCGTATTAATAAAGGATTTTTCACATGGGAAATGTTCTCCAGATCAGGGTTATGGCCCGTACATACGATGAGGCCGAAGTTACAAAGAAATGGCCTAATCTGGTTAAGACCGCATGGGAAGAACCACATGCAGAAGATCGTCCGCACGGGGTTGTCGAGCTTGTCGAGGACCTTAAAGACAGGTTGGAGCTGGGCATGATCCCAAAAGAAAAGGCCGAAGCTATGGCTGATTCCATCCGTAAAGCATTTGATCTCAAATTGCGTATGGAAAAAGCCCTTGGCGATTGGAAGGCCTCGGAAGCCAATACCATCAGCTACGATCTTGAAGACGAGCTGAGCGCTGCGGAACAAATAGCATCTAAAAGAAAATTCAGATAAATGGGGGCCTAAATGGCTGGAAGCATGAATAAAGTAATTTTGATAGGACGTCTCGGGCAGGACCCGAAACTTTCATACACAACCTCCGGTCAGGCTTTTGCCAACATTTCCGTTGCCACTGATGAGGGTTACAAAGACCGTAATACCGGTCAGAAAGTAGATAAGACCGAATGGCACCGTGTTACCGCCTGGAGACACACCGCTGAGTTTGTCGGCAAGTATCTTACAAAGGGCCGGTTGGTCATGGTTGAGGGTAAATTGCAGACCCGTAAATGGCAGGACCAGAATGGTCAGGACCGTTACACTACCGAGATCGTAGCCAGCAATATTCAGGGGCTCGACAGCAGACAGGAAGGCGGTGGTTATCAGAGCCAGCCGCAGGGCGGTTACCAGCAGCAGGGCGGTGGTCAGTATAACAACAACCAGCCACAGGGTGGCGGCTATCAGGGTCAGCCTCAGCAGCAGTTCAATAACCAGCAGCCTCAGCAACAGCAGGGCGGCGGTTTTCAGGAAGATGAGGACCTTGGTCCAGCATTTCCTTCAGAAGCAAGCGGAATGGACGAAGTTCCGTTTTAACTTGGCGTTTTATATCGCTGTTTTGTTTATTTGGGATAATTTTTCCCCTAATTCAGGATTGGCGGTTAATTATAGATTTCATGGAGTGGTTTTTACCACTCCTTTTTTTTATATTTGCTATTCGTCCTTACAGGTTTTCAGTTAAATCTAGTAATAATCTCAGATTTGCAGCGATAGAATATAATAAAACATTTCGCATTGTTTTTTCTAATTTTTTTCTTGTCACTAAAAATATCCATAAGTCGCGCTGCAGGAGATTTGCTTGCACGTGGTATCATTCTTATGTAATTGGGTAAGTACTGGGATAATAAAATAAGAGAGTAAAAAAGATGAAATTAAGATCGTTAGGCATAGTAAAAGATATTTTGGCAGCAATGGGATTGAATATTACGCATACTTATGATGACCTGGTTTTTGTCGATCATAATGCTTTCATGATTCAGTTTGATGATGAAAACCCAAGTTCCCTTAACATATTTTTTAATATTGATTGCGAAAAGGGCGTTGCCGGGGATCTGGAGCAAAGTTTAGCTGCTGCCGCAGCCGAGAGGGATTTTTCAATTGTCAAAAGCGGGCATTTTGAAATCAGCCCAAAAGAAAGATCAGAAGAAATTGAAATAAAATTTCTGGCTTAATCCCATTCAAGGCTTTTATGCTGGTCCTGAGCAGTGCAGAGTGGCTTAAACACGTAGTATTTGCGTGCCGGGTAAGTTGTTCTCAGCCAGAAATAACCGGCCGGTTTCATTCCTATTTTGGCTATTTTTAGGATTCGGAAATAGCAGCAATGCAGGGATATACTATCCTTAGCTGTAATTATCGTGGCATATCCGGGAACATTTTTTTAACAATTGAAGATGCTTCCTGTGTGGCCATGATCGCTCCGAATTCACTTGTGAACGGTTTTAGTTCATCGATCAGGCGGGGCACCTCTTCTATGCAGGCTCTTGCCGGAGTAAAGGGAGTCCGGGGCGTCTCCGGTTGTGTTCCATTAGCCGTGGGAGCTTGTTGAGAGCTGTCTTTTGCTTTTGCCGGGGCGGCTGGCGGAGAAATCTGGTAAATATGGCATGAAAGCTTCCATGCAACCTGAAGATCGCGGTAGGCATAGCGATATTCTTTGAGGGATGTATAAGCTTGGCCCCGGAGCATAAAAGCCTGTGCTTTTTCTTCTTCCGAATAATCAGAGTCGATCATGTCGGTCAATTTGGCCACCGCATCATCATATTGCTTATGACGGGTGTATTCCTGTGCCTGATCAATTGGACTATAGAAGAAAGAGCATCCTCCCGTGGCACTTAGCAGCAGGCACAGGAGAGCGCAGGTCAGCTTTTGAAATTTCAGTACAGGGTTTAATGTCATAATTAATGATTATCGCACAGCCTGACACTGTGTGTCTACGCATTATGAGGATGCTTACTTTGCCCTGCCTGTTCACAAATAATTGAAAATAATATTTTTAAGAACAGGGACAATCGCTGTGCAGATAAGTTTATAATATATAAGGCCCGAAATCATGTTGATTTCGGGCCTTAAAAGTTGGTGCAATTAACATGCTGTCTTAAATTTCAAAGAGCATTTCAAGATCGTCACGTGTGAGCGACTTGAGAGCGGACTGGCCGGGTATGATGGCGTCCGCAACGTTCTTTTTCATTTCTTGCAGTCCTAGAATTTTTTCTTCCACAGTATTCTGGCAGATCATCTTGTAAGCGAAGACCTGACGTTTCTGGCCGATGCGGTGAGTACGGTCAGTAGCCTGATTTTCTACTGCCGGGTTCCACCACGGGTCGTAGTGGATAACGTAGTCGGCGGAGGTCAGGTTCAGACCGGTACCACCCGCTTTCAGCGAGATGAGGAAGATGGGGATATCCGGGCTGTCATTAAAACGGTCCACCTGCTCGAAACGATCTTTACTGGAGCCGTCGAGATAGGCAAACGGAATATCTTTAATGGTCAGCCAGGAGCGGATTACATGCAGCATCTGGACGAACTGTGAGAAGACCAGCACCTTGTGTCCGCCTTCGACAACATCAAAGATGAGGTCTTTGAAGGCGTCGAATTTACCGGAAGGCAGATTCGTGGACAGTCCGGGCATATCCAGCTTGAGCAGACGCGGGTGGCAGCAGATCTGGCGCAGTTTGAGCAGTGCGTCAAGGATGGACATCTGGCTTTTAGCCATGCCTTTCTCGTCCACGTCCCTAAGCACCTGATCTTTGAGGCGCTTGGCAAGGGCGTTGTAAAGTTCGCGCTGCTCCTCAATGAGTTCGCAGTAATGAACGGTCTCAATCTTAGGCGGCAGATCCTTGGCCACTTCGGATTTTGTGCGGCGCAGGATGAACGGTTTCACCCTTGTGCGCAGGTAATTCAGTGTTTCCTCGTCACCGTCTTTGATGGGCTTTACAATTCCCCTCTGGAAGGCATGCTGAGAACTGAGGAAGCCGGGCATAAGGAACTCGAACAGCGACCAGAGCTCGAAAAGATTGTTCTCGATCGGTGTACCGGAAAGACATAAGCGCATGTCGCTCTTGAGCTTGCGGACCGATTTAGCTGTGATTGTGTTCGGGTTTTTGATGTTCTGGGCTTCGTCAAGAATTACAGAAGTATATTCGTGCTTGAGCAGTTCTTCAAGGTCCCGGCGCAGCAAGGCATAGGTGGTAATCACAATTGTGGAATCCGGGATTCTTTTGAACAGGTCCTCGCGTCTGGAGCCGTAAATGGTCAAAACAGGGAGGTGCGGGCAGAATTTCTGCGCCTCACGTTCCCAGTTGGGCATAACCGAAGTAGGCACGATGATCAGGTTCGGACCGGTAATCCCCCGTTCATGCAGGGAGAGGATGAAAGACAAAGTCTGGATTGTCTTACCAAGCCCCATTTCATCCGCAAGAATTCCGCCGAATTTGTAATCGCGAAGGAAGTTCAGGTAGCTGAGTCCCTGAATCTGATAGGGCCGCAAGGTGGCGTTCAGTGCCTTGGGCTGGTTGAGCATCTTAATTTCATCGAAATTGTGGATCTTCTCACGCAGCTTTACGAATTGTTCATCGGTTTTGGCGTCAGGAAGGTCTTCGATGATTTTATCCAGCACCGGGGTCTCATATTGCTCGAAATGCTGGCGAGGAGGCTGCTCAGGATCGTATCCAAGTGCTTTGAGCTTGTGGCTGAGCTTTTTGAGCCATGATTCCGGCAGACTGGTGTACGATCCGTCCTTAAGCTGAACGTATCGTTTACCCTGACTCCATGCTTCCCATATTTTTTCAATGGGTACACGCTGGTCGTCGTATTCTACAGTGATATCAAGGTTGAACCACTTGTTGTCTTCGTCTGTATCAATCTCGGCAACAATCTGCGGAGTGGTCAGCCTTACCTTGTAACGGGTCAGGTTTTTCTCTCCGTAAATACGGTATGCTTCTACCAATTGCGGGTAATGATCCAGCAGGAATGTGATGGCTGCTTCCTGTTCCATGAACCATATGGAATTGTTACGCGGCTGGAATCCCATGTCGCGCAGCTCGGCAAACAACTGGGCCTCTTCGTCCTGAGCGCGGCGTACAAGGTAGGATTTTTCTCCGTCTCTGTAGCTTCCGGTTTGCAGGTCGGGGTTCGGTTCGCCCATGGGAATTTCACCATGCTCTGTGTCGTAGGTATTATCGATCCTTATAGTCAGGAGCGATCCTTCCTCGTTGAGGTAGAGCTTGGGGTTGAATGTAGCCGGAACAAAGAACGGCTGCATTTTTTCAAGAAATTCTTCATGGTCATGAAGGTCTGAAACCGGGATCTGGGTCCAGACGCGGTCAAGAAATTCTGGAATATCCGCCGGGGGAATTACCGGATTCTGTATGCGCATCTCTTGCACCAGTTTGGGCGCAAGTGTGGTCTGGACCGGGTAGAAACCCTGTTTCCAATATACCCAGAGGGGTAACCGTCCATAGAAAAAGACTTCATCGTCGTCCATGATGGAGAAGGGCGGTTTCCCTTCATCCGAAAGCAGGATGTCGAAAGACAGGCCATCCTCGGAAAGTTCCGGTGAGAGCTTGAGTTGCATGGTTCTGCTTTCAATTCGGATGGGAATATCCGTATCGCGCAGGAAAATGTAATATTCGTCTTTGATGGCAGTGAAGAACCACGCGTGCAGTCCGGCTGGAATTTCCACACGATGGCCGCGATAATCAAGGTAGTAACCGATTTGTTCAGCCACACGCGGCAGATTTGGAGAGGTCTCACTCCATTCCGGTTTCTCGATTACATTTTGCAGTTCAATCTCGTTTTGCACCTGTGAAAGGCCGGATTTATTCTGCCGGGCCCGGAAAAAGGCCACCTGCAATCTTTCCGGTTCAGGATACATGCGGTAAATAATATAATGTTTGCCTGCTTCCGGTTCTAATTCAGTGGAAAAAAATGAACGGAAATTCTGACGCCAGTCAGCCTGTTTTTGGCTTTCGGCCTTTTCTTCTTCAGAATCAAGCGAGAGGAGCAGCTTAAGTGCGGCTGCGCCCACGTGCTTACATACGCCGGAAAATGATTCCGGGCAGTTGCAATAGTGGTTGATGCTTTCCTCGGCCAGATTAAGTCCTAGCTCCGAGGAGTATATTTGAAAATCATCGCCTTGGATGGAGGCGTCGACATCCCAGTATCTTTCGCGCTTTTTCAGGTCGAGCTTCTGAACTCCCTCTGAATTCACAATAGCGCGCGATCCTTCCAGAATATATTCCGGAACGGTTCCTGATACGAATGATTTGAGAATTGATTTTACTACAGCTTCTTCGTTTTGAGACATAATGATGTTTTCCCCGAACTGAAACTTTCCTTAATTAATTATATCTTAAGTTGAATTAATTATTTTTTATATTAAATAGCTACTTTAGCGTATAAATCGTAAGAACGAAACTGCTTCCGCTGCATCCGTAAAGTAAAAAGCGGTTAGGGTCAATCTGTAACGGTTGGTTACTTGGCTTTTAATCCACAATAGTCCATACTGTATATTATCAATGCAGTTGGCTCAATGAAAGATTTTTATGCACAAAAATAAGGATAACATGAACAGATATATCTCCGCAGCAGTGATTGTTGCATGTCTGGTTTTCTTCCCTGCCTGTAGTCAGGATTCCGGCAAGGATACCGGGCAATCCCCGACGGTGGAAAAAGTTAACGTTGATGAAAACAACCCTGTTTATGGCGGAAGGCTTACGGAACCCACTCTGGCTGAACCCATGTGTCTTATTTCCGCTCTTTCCTCCGACTCGGCAAGCCACGTACTTGCCAGCAAAATATTTGTTTCTGCACTTAAATACAACAAAGATATTGAACTTGTTCCTTATGCTGCCGAATCTTTTGAAGTATTGGAAGGCGGCAAATTATTGAAGTTCAAGCTCCGGGAAGACATCAAGTGGTTCGATGGAAAACCGCTGACTGCCGAAGATGTTGAATTTACGTATAATCTGATGATTGACCCCGAGACGCCGACAGCATACGCCGGAGACTTCAAAAATATCAAGGAATTTAAGAGGACCGGAAAATACACCTTTGAAGTTCGCTACGATAAAGTTTTCGCACGCTCCCTGATCACATGGGCTTCGGACATCCTCCCCAAACATATTCTGGAGGGTGAAGATCTTAATACAACAAAATACAGGCGTGACCCGGTCGGAGCCGGACCCTATAAACTTAAGGAATGGGTGCCCGGACGAAGGATTGTGCTGGAAGCAAATGATGATTATTTTGAAGGTCGGCCCTATATTGATGAACTGGTCTACCGGGTTATTCCCGACCTCTCCACGCAGTTTCTGGAGCTAAAAAGCGGCAGTCTTGATAGCATGGAATTGACCCCGCAGCAGTACCTGTTCCAGACTAAAGGTGGGAACTGGGAGCGTGATTTCCAGAAATTTAAGTATCTTTCCTTCTCGTACGCTTATCTCGGTTTTAATATGGAAAGTCCTTTTTTCAAAGATGTTCGGGTCCGGCAGGCTATGAACTACGCCATCGACAAAGATGAAATAGTCAAAGGTGTGCTGATGGGACAGGGCTATCCGGCTATGGGGCCTTATAAACCGGGAACATGGGTGTATAACGATAAACTCAAGCCTTACGGATACAAACCGGAAAAGGCGAAGGAACTACTCAAGGAGTCCGGCTGGACTGATAGTGACGGCGACGGCATTCTTGACCGTAACGGCAAGCCTTTTGCCTTTACCATTATCACTAATCAGGGAAATTCCTTGCGTATTAAGGCTGCAACAATTATTCAAAACCGTCTGAAGGATGTTGGAATAGCTGTTAAGATTCGGACTGTTGAATGGGCGGCCTTCTTGAAAGAATTTATTGACAAAGGCCGTTTCGATGCCACTATCTTAGGGTGGAACATTCTTCAGGACCCGGATATCTATTCTGTCTGGCATTCCTCTAAAGCCGTTCCCGGCGGACTGAATTTTGTTAAATATAAAAATAGTGAACTTGATGAGCTGCTTGACCTCGGGCGGTCCACGCTTGATCAGGCTAAGCGTAAAGTTATTTATGACCGCATTCAGGAAATAATGCATGAAGAGCAGCCGTACTGCTTTCTTTATGTTCCTATGGCCCTGCCTATCTACAGCAGCAGGATCAAGGGTTTGAAGGTAGAACCTGCGGGTCTGGGTTATAACGCCGACAGATGGTGGATTCCGGCTCCGTTACAGAAAAAAAGTTTACAGCAGTAATTATGATACGCATTAACGAAATCACTGACGTTGTCAGTACTTATATTGATGATCCTGATCTGGACCTGATCCAGAGGGCTTATGTCTTTTCCGCAAGAGCCCATGAAGGTCAGGTTCGTCTCTCCGGCGAGCCGTATCTTGCCCATCCTTTACACGTGGCTAAGATTCTGGCCGACATGCGGCTTGATGAACCAACTGTGGCCGCGGGACTGCTGCACGATACGGTTGAAGATACCGACACCACCATCGATGAAATTGCCGAACTTTTCGGCGAAGAGGTCGCTGATATTGTTGACGGTGTGACCAAGATCGGCATGATGGACTTTGAATCCAAGGCCATCGCCAAGGCTGAGAACATACGTAAAATGATTCTGGCCATGGCCGAAGACATCCGTGTGCTCATGGTCAAGCTTGCTGACAGGCTGCACAATATGCGCACCCTTGATTTCCAAAAGGGTTACAAACAATTACTGATCGCACAGGAAACCATGGACATCTATTCCCCGCTTGCCAACAGGCTGGGGCTGTACATGGTCAAGCGCGATCTGGAAGATCTATGTCTTTATTATCTTAAGCCGGATGTCTATCAGGATATCACCGACGGGCTAGAACGCCAGCACACCATTGGTAAAGAGTATGTGGACAACGTAATTGAGCTGCTGAAAGGTATTCTTGATACCAACGAGATCAGGGGCACCATTTACGGGCGCACCAAGCACAAAAACAGCATTCATAAGAAAATGCAGCGTCAGGGGCTGAGTCTTGATCAGGTCTATGACATAATAGCTTTCCGGGTTATCGTTGATTCAGTGAAGGACTGTTATTCCGTGCTTGGGCTGGTCCACTCAATGTGGAAGCCTGTTTCCGGTAAGTTCAAGGATTATATTTCCATTCCCAAAGCCAATATGTACCAGTCGCTGCACACCACGGTAATCGGTCCGGAAGGTGAGCGCATCGAGATTCAGATCAGAACCGAAGAGATGCAGCAGGTGGCGGAATACGGTGTTGCCGCCCATTGGCAGTACAAAGAATCCGGGAACAGCGAGGCCAAGCAGAACCGGGACGCCGAACGTTTTTCATGGCTGCGCCAGATTATGGACTGGCAAAGGGAACTTGAAGATCCCCGCGAATTTATGGCTTCATTGCGGTTCGATCTTTTTAATGACGAAGTTTATGTCTTTACCCCGGCAGGTGAGATCAAGGAACTTCCCGATGGTGCTACTCCTGTCGATTTTGCTTATTCGATTCATACCGAGGTGGGCAACCACTGTACCGGAGCAAAAATTAACGGACGCATGGTTACTCTTAATTCCGTGCTAAAAAACGGTGATACCATTGAGGTCTTTACCGATAAAAAACGTAAGCCCAGCCGCGACTGGCTTAAGTTTGTAAAAACCGCAAAAGCCCGGACCCGAATCAAGCATTACATTCGTACTGAAGAAAGAACCCGGTCCATCATTCTTGCCAAGGAACTGCTTGAAAAAGAAGGCCGGCGCATGAATATTAATGTGCCCAAGGCCATGAAAGACGGTTACTTTGTCATGCTGGCCGATGAGTTTAATTTCGGTAACGTGGAGGATCTGCTTTCCAATATCGGCTATTCGAGGATTACCCCGCGCAAGGTGCTCAAACGTCTGCACGCAGTTCTTACCGAAGTTGAGGGCGTTCAGGCTGAAATACCTAAACCGGAACAAAATCCGGTAATTGAAGGGGAAAAGACCAAGGGTGCCGCAAATTCCATTGATATCGAAGGCGTGGATAACGTCCTCATTCGTTTTGCGGGATGTTGTACCCCGCTTCCGGGTGAGCCTATAATCGGTTATATCAGCCGCGGGCGTGGAGTGGTAATCCATTCCGCAACCTGTCCGAATATCAAGAGCCTTGAAGAGGAAAGACTGCTCAATGTTTCATGGTCCGGCAGTCAGGAAGAATCCCAGCATCCGGCTCAGATCCGTATACGCTGCCGCAACCAGAAAGGGCTGCTGGCCAAGATATGTACCGTACTCACTGAAATGGACGTGAATATCGATTCCGGTGAGTTCAAGTCTGATCTAGACGGAAACTCTGTTCTGGAATTCACTGTCGAGGTTATCGATTTGGGTCATCTGCATCGATCTCTTAACAAGTTGAAAACTATTGAGAATGTGCTGGAGGCTACAAGGCTGAGCTGACGCCGTCCTGCTTTGAAAAGTTAAAATAAAGTCCCGTCGAATCTAATTCGGCGGGACTTTTTTGTTTTATAGCTCGTTAAGGATTGTTGTTGCAGGTTCAACCGTTACTAATATTGGCGCATACATTTCCGACCATACAAAATTATGGTGTTTAATGATTGTTTCGGCATCAAGATAGGGCTTATTCGCTGTGGTATGCGAATCTGATGCAACATGCACTTTGTGACCCATTGTTGCGGCCCGCCGAACAGTTGAATCCACGCAGAAATCTGTGCAGCATCCGGTGATGATCAGTTCGTCCACATTCATCTGAGTCAGTATTTGCTCAAGTTCTGTATTGCAGAAAGAGTCGCAATTGCTCTTCTCCACGGTTATGTCAATTGGCCGAAAATCCAGTTCATCCAGAATCTGCCAGCCTTCCGAATTCAGTTGCAGCCCGTCCTCTTCACTATTGTGGCGGATAAAGATTACCGGGAGGTTCTTGTCCCGTGCTTTCGCTATAAGTGAATTGATCCTGCTGATTACTCCGGTAGCGTCGTGACGGTGCCCCGCAGCAAATAATGCTTTTTGCATATCTATGATCAGTAATGCTTTCATGCTGATTTCCTTCTGAGAGGTCATTAAAGACTTTAGTCGACAGATTTTTAAAATATTATTTGATTGTTGGAAAGTGTAATCTCTTTAATTGTCTTAAGTGACTTAATTACAAAATGAATTTTTAAATATTAATATCAAACGTATTATTTAAACGAAATATTTAAACAAACGTTTGACTTTTAGTCGACCGATGACTATTTCTTTCTCCTAAAAGAATCAAAAACTCAGTAGAGAGGCTCAATAATATGACGCAACATACTAAGGGAAAAACAAATAAAGCACGTGGCGAAGAGACCCGTGAAAAGCTACTTAAAGTGGGGCTGAAGCTTTTTGCCATGAACGGATTCAATGGTGTCAGCATGCGCAGTCTTGCTGCTGAGGCTGAGGTTAATCTGGCTACAGTGGGTTATCATTTCGGCGGAAAGCAGGGGCTTTACGAGGCGGTTATTGAAGAGATTGTCCGTTTCCGTGATGAAGTTATGCCCGGAGAAGAGGCCGTTCTGGAGCAACTTGCCCGTTTTGAAGCCGGAGAGATTAGCAAAAAGGATCTGGTTGTCTGGTTTTTCCGGGCCCAGATGCACGGAATTCTCAGCGATCCCATCACTCTGTGGGGCGTTATGCTGATTAACCGTGAAATGGCAGATCCCAGCGAGTCATACGCGCTACTGGATAAAGAATTCTTTGCTCCATCTTTTGATTCTATGCATTTGTTGCTCAAGGCTGCAATGCCTGAAGGAACACCTTATACCGAAATTATTGTAGTTGGGGCCGCTTTAATCGGAATCGTCCTTAAATTTGTCAATCCCAAGCCCTGTACTGATCGTTTGGGCTGGTACGAAATGACCCCGGAACGAATTGAAGAGCTTACCGAAATCCTGTCCAGACGGGTGGTAGCTTTTGTTGGTTGCTAAGAGGTAGAATTAAATGAAAAGAATAATAGTTATTTCAATATTGGTGCTTGGTTTTGCCCTGAGCGGTTGTAAGGAAAAGACTGCTGAGGTGCATGAGGAACTTCGCCCGGTAAAGACTATGCAGGTAGGTTCCGGTGCCACGGGCAGGAATTGGGTGTTTTCCGGGACTGCCGAGGATGCCCTGCAGTCTGATTTATCATTTCGCGTCGGCGGTAAGATCGTATCTTTCCCCGGTGACCAGATCGGTCGTAAGTTCCGGTCCGGTGAAGTTCTCGCCCGTCTCGATCCCGCCGATTATGAACTGGAAGTGCGGCAGGCGGAATCCAAGCTTGAGCAGATCCGTGCCAACTACGTCCGTGCCAAGGCCGATGTAAAACGTATCAGTGAGCTTTTTAAAAGAAAGGTTGTTTCCAAGTCCGAGCTTGATCAGTCCGAAGCGGATTTTAAATCTTTTCAGGCTCAACTGAACGCTTCCGATAAGATGCTGGACATCGCCCGTAAGCATCTGCGCTACACTGTACTCAAGGCCCCTTTTGACGGCTGGGTCGGTTCGGTTGCGGTTAACATTCATCAGAACGTGCAGTCCGGACAGAAAGTTGTCGGTTTCAATGCCGGTAAGCAGATGAAAATGTCTATCTCATTACCGGATACCTTGATTGCCACAGTGAATGAAGGCGAAAAAGTGCAGGTTTCTTTTGATGCCCTGCCCGGTAAAACCATGCAGGGTGTGATCATGGAAGTGGGCATCGGTACCAATAAAGGAGCTTCCTTTCCGGTAAAAGTTTACCTTGATAATACCGATCAGAAGGTGCGCAGCGGCATGTCCGGCAACGTGCGCTTTGCAGGACGTTCGGTGGGTTCCAGTGTTTATGTCGTTCCATCGGCCATTGTCGGCAATCCAGACGGTACAAAGCATGTCTGGGTAGTCGAAGACGGTTCGGTTGTTAAGCGCCGTGAAGTTGAAGTAGGTAAAATTTCTTCAAGAGGCGTGCTGATCAAGAACGGTCTTAA
Source organism: Maridesulfovibrio sp. (assembly GCF_963676065.1). Lineage (NCBI taxonomy): Bacteria > Pseudomonadati > Thermodesulfobacteriota > Desulfovibrionia > Desulfovibrionales > Desulfovibrionaceae > Maridesulfovibrio > Maridesulfovibrio sp. The sequence goes on from NZ_OY780933.1 coordinate 2,062,476, forward strand.
GTCCGGCGAAATAGTTGTCACCCGCGGCGTCCACTCTCTTAAGGACGGGCTGAAGGTCCGTAATGTTGGGGGGCTGTCGTGAACCTTGCCAGATGGTGTATAGAAAACAACAGAACCTCAATCGCTCTGTTTTTGCTGATTGCATTTGCCGGGGTTTCCACCTTTTTCAGCATTCCTAAATCCGAGGATCCTGATTTTACCATCAGGGTTGCTGTTATTTCTACTGTTTTTCCCGGTGCTTCTCCGCAGAGGGTGGAAGAGCTGGTTACAGACAAGCTGGAAGAAAAGATTAGGGAAATTGATGTTATCAAGAACGTTAAGTCCCAATCCATGACCGGTCTTTCAATTATTGAGGTGGAATTTCAGGATAGCCAGAAAGATATGACCCCTATATGGCAGCGACTGCGCAATAAAGTGCTCGATGCCAAGAAAAATTTGCCGCCGGAAGCTTATGAACCGGTGGTGAACGATGAGTTCGGCGACGTTTATGGGATTATGGTCGCCCTTACCGGGGATGGTTTCAGCTACCGAGAACTAAAAGATGTTGCCGATTACACCCGCGATGAACTGCTTTCCATCCCCAGTGTAGGTAAAGTAGAGCGTTGGGGTTTACAGGATGAACGGGTTTTTATTGATTTTTCAAATTCGCGTATGGCCTCGGCGGGGATAACTCCATTCGCACTTGCCCAGATGCTGAATCAGCAGAATATGATTCGTCCCAGCGGTTCGGCCAAGGTCGGACCTGAGCGCATCTATATAGAACCGACCGGGGAATTTAAGTCTGTTGACGATATCAAAGACATGTCTTTGCGTGTTGAAGGTATGAAATCTTCGCTCAAGCTTTCCGACGTGACCAACATTACCCGCGGATTTGCAGATCCTCCGGGAGTCATGACCCGTTATGACGGAGAACCGTGTATCATGCTGGCTATTTCCATGGCCGATGGTAACAACATAATGGAAGTGGGCAAGCTGGTCTCCGCCAAGCTGAAGAAACTCTCCAAGAATTTATACCATGGCATGGAATACAATGTGGTCGTCTATCAGCCTGATTATGTTGATACAGCGGTTACCGATTTCATGATCAACCTGCTTGAATCATTCGTGTTTGTCGTAATCGTCATCCTTGCTTTTGCCGGATTCAGGACCGGGCTCATCGCTGGTTCTCTGGTTCCTATGGCTATGCTCGGCTGCCTGAGCCTGATGCCTGTTTTTGGTGTGGGGCTGCAGCGAATTTCCATTGCTTCACTGATTATCGCGCTGGGAATTCTGGTTGATAACGGAGTTGTTGTGTCCGAGGCTATCCTCGTACGTCTGGCAGCGGGTGAAGAGCGTCTTAAAGCCGTTGTCGGAGCAGTTTCTGAACTCTGGATGCCGCTGCTGGCCGCATCCCTGACGACTGTTTTCGCGTTTCTGCCCATTCCGATGGCAGATAACGCCACCGGGGAATACTGCTTTTCGCTTTTTATCGTGGTCAGCCTGACTTTGCTCTGTTCATGGGGATTGTCCATGTCCATGGTACCCATGCTTTGCTATTATGTGCTTAAACCCAAAAAAATGATTCAGACTTTTTCCAGCCGAATGTATCGCACATACCGGTCGATGCTTCTTTTCTGCCTGAAGCACCGTCCCAGTTTTCTGGCTGTTGTAATTGTCTGCTGTATGGCCGCGTTCTGGGGATTTCAGTTTGTGCCCAAAATGTTTTTCCCTCCCAACGAACGTGCCCAGTTCACTATTGATTTCTGGCAGCCGTTCGGTACCGATATCACTTCCACAGCGGACGAAGTGACTAAGCTGGAAAAAATTCTGCTTAGTGATAAAGGCGTTGAAAGTATCGGAACATTCATCGGACATGGTGGCCCGCGCTGGTATCTGCCGCTCAACCTTGAGCAACGTAACGACAACCTTGCCACCTTTATCGTCAACACCAAGAGTGTGGAAGCTACCGATGCTGTTATCGAGCGAACCCGCGAGGAGATTAAATCCAAGTTTCCTGATGCGGACTTCAGTCTCAAAAAGCTTATGAACGGTCCTCCCGTCGGTGCTCCGGTGCAGATACGTATCTCAGGACCGGACCAGAAGACCCTGTATACCCTGCGTGACAAGATATCGGCTTTGCTGGATAAAACTCCCGGAGTTGCCCGTGTATGGGACGACTGGGGCCAGTGGACTAAGAAGATGGAAGTAAATGTGGATCAGGAAAAAGCCCGTCAGGCCGGTCTGACCAGTTCCGATGTGGCTCTTAGTCTGCAATCAAGTATGAGCGGATATAAGGCTTCCATCTACCGCGATGGAGATACCAATATTCCCATCATGCTGCGTTCGGAGGGCGATTTTCGTAACCGTCTCGATAAACTTGAGAGTCTGAATGTATACTCATATCAGGAACAAAAAAATGTTCCATTGAGTCAGATAGCTTCATCTGAATTGGTCTGGCAGCCTTCGGATATCCGCCGCAGGGACCAGACAAGAACCATGACAGTAAAAGCGGATCTTTTCGACGGTTACTTCGCCATTAAGACTCTTGCTACTGTACGTCCTGAAATTGATAAGATGATGCAATCCCCTGATTGGCCTGTAGGATATTCTGTTGCCTACGGCGGTGAATTCGAGAAGAGTCAGGAAAGTCAGGAAGCCATTAACGCCAACATGCCGCTCGCAATGGGCCTGCTGGTGCTGGTTCTTGTCTTCCAGTTCAACTCCTTCAGGCGTCCGCTGATTATCCTGCTGACTTTGCCGCCCATGATGTGCGGTATTACTCCGGGAATGATCCTGACCAATTCGCCATTCGGGTTCATGCCCATGCTGGGGATGATCAGTCTACTGGGTATTATCGTCAATAACGCGATTATGCTTATTGACCGCATTGAGATTCTGGTGAAGCGGGGACTTGATATGGCTGATTGCATTGTGCTGGCATCCCTCGAGCGTGCAAGGCCGATCATCATGACCGCAACCACTACGATTATCGGTATGGTTCCGCTTTCATTGCAAGGCGGGGAAATGTGGCGGCCCATGGCAAACTGCATCATGTCCGGGTTGATGTTCGCCACCGTGCTGACCCTGATTCTCTGCCCTGTCCTTTATTCACTTTTCTTTAAACAGAGTTTTAAGAAATATGAATGGGATCAGGCTGTGGTCGAGAAGGGCAGTGATGTCTAGGTTTTAGATTAAAAACATAAAAAGGCCCGCAATTATTTAAAATTGCGGGCCTTTTTTATTGTTGTATAAAATAATCTTACAGGCTTTTGAGAATCTGTTTGATGTCGTCCACCAGACGTTTGGGGGTTGATGCCCCGGCGGTGAGACCGATCTTGTTCAGCTTTTTAAGTTCTTCCCGGGGCAGTTCTTCGGCTGTTTCAACGTGGGTGCACTTAGTACCCGCGGCTTCGACAACCTGCACCAGACGTCGGGTATTGCCTGAAATGCGTCCGCCGACAACAATCATGTGATCAACTTCTCCGGAGAGGGCGATGGCCTCATCCTGACGCTGGCGGGTGGCATCGCAGATGGTGTTCAGGGTTACGAAATCAATTTTCTTGCTTTCAAGGTAGTTGATGCATTTGGTATAGATGGCGCGGTCCTGAGTTGTCTGGGCAGCCAGACAGTATTTCTGGGCCGGGTCCAGATCGAGATTTTGCAGTTCCTCAAGGGAATCGAAAAGGTGCGGTCCTGCCGGGCCGTAGCTGAGCAGTCCTTTTACCTCCGGGTGGCTGTCTTCACCGTAAAGCAGCAGCACGCGGTTATCTTCTGTATTTCTCTGGATAAGCAGCTGCGCTTTTTTTACTTTAGGGCAAGTTGCGTCGATCACATTCACCCCGCGCTTGCGCAGTTCGTCTTCCACGGATTTAGGAACACCGTGGGCGCGGATCACCACATACGCATCTTCAGGAACTTCATCCGGGTTTGTGGCGGTGATGATGCCCTGTTTTTCATAATCTTCCAAAACCTGCGGGTTGTGAATGATAGGTCCCAGAATATATATTTTTCCGCTTTCGTTTCTTTCAATAAGGGAATCAAGTTTATTAAGGGCGAGGTCTACACCCATGCAGAATCCGGCTGTTTCAGCCCTGATTACATCAACCATTTATGGCCTCCAAATATTTCACGATAATGTTTTCCGTGTTTTCGTGCTTGATTTAACTTATTTATATTACATTTCATCTCTTCATTTGGCAATGGCCCGATTTCGGGCTGAACTTGTCCATAACCCATTGACCCCAGGGTGGAAGGGAGTTATTTTCCACTAAAAAAAATCAGATATTAATATTTGTAATTAATTGGAGCCTGTGAAATGAGTTCTGAAATTGTAAAAGAATATAGAAATAGACTCGCGGAAGCCTACGAGCTGCACCGCAAATATGTAAATCCTCAGTTTGTGCGTGTTCTCGAAGTTATCGGCTATGATCGTAATTATGTGTCTTCCGAGGGGGCGTACCTGACCGATGCCAAGGGAGTTCAGGTCCTTGATTTTCTGGCCGGGTTCGGTGTTTACAACATCGGACGCAATCATCCTTTTGTGGCTGATGTGCTTAAGGAAATGATGGATGAAAAAACTGCCAGCATAGTGCAGATGGACCTCGGTGTCATGTCCGGTATGCTGGCGGAGAAACTGGCCAAGCTTGCCCCGGGAGATCTTGAGGCCGTATTTTTCACTAATTCCGGAACTGAAAGCGTTGAGGGAGCACTTAAGTTTGCCCGGCAGGCCAGCGGAAAACATAAACTGGTTCACTGCCATCACGCTTTTCACGGTTTGACTCTCGGGTCTTTATCCGTAAATGCGAATCCCGAGTTCAGAAATCGTAATGAACCGCTCCTTCCGGATTGCGTAGCCGTGCCTTTTAATGATCTTGAGGCTCTGGAAGATGCGCTTAAAGGCGGAGATGTGGGAGCTTTTATTTTTGAAACCGTGCAGGGCAAGGGTGTTTTTGTGCCTGATGAAGGTTACCTTCAGGGAGTGCGGGAACTTTGCGATAAGTACGGTACTTATATGATTGCCGATGAAGTGCAGTGTGGTATGGGCCGTACCGGTAAGATGTTCGCCGTGGATCATTGGGGTGTTAAACCCGATATTCTGGCCATTTCCAAAGCTCTTTCCGGCGGATATGTACCTGTTGGCGCTATCATTACCACCCGCGAGATTCACGGAAAGATTTTTGATTCCATGGAGCGGTGCTTCGCCCACTCCAACACATTCGGGCAGAACGATCTGGCCATGGCGGCCGGGCTGGCGACCATCGAGATTCTGGAAAAAGACAAACTGGCGGATAATGCAGCCGCAATGGGCGCACGCATAGAAGAAGGTCTTAAGAAACTTGCCGATAAGTATGAGATGCTGACCGAAGTTCGCGCCAAGGGTTTGATGATCGGCATGCAGTTCGGTGAGCCTAAATCAATGGCTCTTAAGGCCAGCTGGAAACTGTTGCACAAAATGAATGATGACCTTTTTTGCCAGATGATCACCATGCCGTTGCTGGAGAAGCACAACATCCTCAGTCAGGTTGCCGGGCATGGTCTTGATACTGTCAAAATCCTGCCTCCGCTGATGATTAATGATGCTGATGTCGATAAATTCCTCGCCGCAATGGATGATGTGCTTAAAGAAGCGCATAAGATCACGGGTTCTGCATGGAAAACCGTAAAGGATCTTGGAATCCGTACCGCTAGGACTTCTTAGCGTCTTTCTTTTCCCGAATGGGACCCGGATTTTTCTGCCTCTAAAAAAGACCCCTGCCGAATCTGTTGCAGCGGGCAGAGTTTGATGAATATTTTTTATAATTTCTTAGAAATAATAATTCGTTCCATTTTACGGCTGGTCCGTAAGGCACCGGTCGCCATAGTGATTTGTGCTGTTCTGCTGGCGGTAGTCTGCGCCGGCTCTTCAGCTCTCTGGCTTAAACTCGACAGCGATCAGGATAACCTGATTTCGCACGAGCTTCCTTTTCAGAAGCGAAATCTGGCTCAGATTAAAAATTTTGGTGATCAGGAATACATGTTTGTGGTCATCAAAACCGGAGAAACAGAAGCTGGTAAAGCAAAGGCGGCGGCCTTCGCTACCACACTTGCCGCAAAACTCGAAAAACGCCCTGATCTCGTTAAGGCTGTACATTACGCCATGTCTGCCCGGGACATGGGACCGGGAGTGCTTATGTTCGCCTCCCCGGATGAGTTGCGCCAGTTTGTGAGCCTAGCCCGGGATTTTGGTCCCTTAGGTAAAGAGTGGTTTGAATCTCCGGGATTATCACGTTTTCTGAATATGACAGCAGGCCTGCTTTCCGGTGAGAAGGGCGGCAGTGCTGATTCGGAAATGTTCGGGCCGTTCATTGGTGCGGTGGATAATCTTGTGGGCGAGATGCAGACTTCGCTTACTTCCGGTCCTGACAGTGAATCCCTGAATGCTCCTGTTTTCGATCTTGATAAGGCCGGAATTCATTATTTCTTCACCCGCAACGGCAAGCTGCTCATCATGCGCATTCTGCCGAAGAAGAATTTTCAGGTCATGGACGTGATCGGTCCTTCGCTGAATTTTGTGCGTTCTTCGCTGGAGACGGTCCGTGCTCAGTATCCCGAAGTTGACGCGGGGCTGACCGGACGGCCTGTGCTTTCTGCTGATGAGATGCACACTACAGATCAGGATATGACCATCGCCGCAGTCATTTCAGTGATTGTGGTCGGGGTTCTGTTCATGTTCATTCTGCACGGCTGGCTGCGGCCCATGCTGGTCATGGGATCTCTCTTTTGCGCTATGGCCTGGACTTTCGGGTTCACGCTGGTCACGCTGGGAAGTCTGAACCTGCTGTCAATCGTCTTTGCCCTTGTGTTGGTCGGTATCGGAGTTGATTTTGGTATTCACATTGTCATGCGCTATGTGGAGGCCGCCGATTCGGGGTTTTCGCCTGATGAAGCGATCGAAGAGGCTCTGATTCATACCGGACCCGGCGTTATGCTCGGTGGATTGACTTCCGTCTGCGCATTCTACGCCGTGCTGGGTCAGGATTTTGTCGGACTGGCTGAGCTGGGGCTTGTGGGCGGAACCGGTATTATCTTTTGCTTGATCTCCATGCTTACCGTGCTGCCGTCCGCAATGCTTATCGCGGGGCGCCGCAACTGGTTTCCCTCTTCCCGTCCGCGCATGGCTACCATGCCGTTCATGGAAAAGGTTGTTTCCCGTCCGGTGGCAGTGCTGCTGGTGATGGGAGTTTTGACCGCTTTGGCTTATCCCGGATTTCAAAAGGCAGGATTCAACTACAATCTGCTGGAGCTGCAGGCTAAAGGGTTGGAGTCTGTTGAGTACGAACATGTGCTGATTAATGATTCCGACGAATCGACATGGTTCGCGGTTATGACCCGCCCTGATCTTGATTCCGTGAAATCATTGATTGCGGAACTGAAGCAGGTCCCCTCTGTGGGGCGTATCGACTCCATTCTGGATTACCTGCCCGAAGGACAGCAGGAAAAGGCTGAAATCCTGCGCGGTGAAGCCGCAGTGTTGAAAGGGATCAACTTAAGGCCTCGTAATAATTCTCTTGTTCCATCCGAAGTTGCTGCTTCCCTTAAAAATTTAATTGCAGCCCTTGAGCAGCTTGAGGAAAAACTTTTTTCCGCCGGGGCCAAAAAAGAATTGAATCAGGTCGGGGATATTATCGATCGGGCAGATGCCTGTCTTGAAATTCTGGAAAAAAATCCTGCCGACGCGGTGAATCTCACTCCGCTGCAAAACAGACTGGTTAGTGAAATTTCCGATTCTTTCGCTTGGCTCAAGGAAATTCTGGAAGTGCGTTCAGTCACCCCTGATGACCTGCCTGAACATTTACGTTCACTGTACGTCGGCAAGGACGGCAGCTTTATGGTCAAGATTTCCCCGGTAGAAAATGTCTGGGATTTTGACAAGCTGACCGGATTTGTGGCTGATCTGCGTAAGATTGATCCTGAAGTAACCGGGGTTCCGGTGGTTGTACACGAGTCTTCACTGCTCATGCGGGAAACTTTTCTGCAGGCCGCCGGTCTGACTATTATTCTGGTTTCATTGATTTTGTTTCTGAGCTCTTTCAGCATCAGTTATGTACTGTTGAGTCTTATTCCGCTTTTTGCGGGGATATTCTGGCTGCTGGAGGTAATGGGGATTACCGGACTGAGCTTCAATTTAGCCAATTTCTTTGCTATTCCTGTACTTATAGCCATCGGAGTTGACGGCGGAGTTCATTTTCTGGCCCGCTGGAAGGAACTTTCCGAGGGAGAGCGTCTCTACCATACCAGTACGCCGGTGGCGGTTGGGCTTAGCTTCTGCACTACCATGATCGGTTTCGGCGGGTTGCTTCTGGCGCACCATCGCGGACTCGCCTCTCTTGGCGGGATCATGGTTACCGGGTCCGCTACCTGCCTCGTGGGCTGCATGGTTGTTTTACCTGCCGTTTTCAGATTGATTGAAAAGATTAAAGGGAAATAGTCTATGTTTAGAAAAGTTACAGCGTTTGCGTTTATCCTTGTGCTGGTCATGATCAGTAGTGCTTCTGCCGGAAGATTCGACTTTGCCGTGATTCAGCCCGGCCAACCCGGAACCACAGTGGAAGCACAGCCGGTTATGGACGAGCTCGCCGTTTATCTTTCAGCAAAGCTGGGCGAGAAGGTGCAGGGCGTATATTATAATGACCTGACAAAGGCACTTGATTATCTTGATAAAAATAAACCGGCATGGTCCATTTGCGGGTTGACGTTTTTTAAGAGTTACTCTGCTAAATTTCCTATGACCCCGGTTGCTTCCACCCTGCCTCAGGGTATGAAAAAGGATGTCTGGCGTCTGATAGTTCCTGCAAGCGGCCCTGACTCATATGAAGGAGTAACCGGAAAAGTATACGGCTCCATGCTGTATACCCCGCAATCACTCGAGATCCTGTTGGCCGGTAAAAAGGGCGGTAATTTCAGCCCGGAAGGCACACGGAAGGCCCTGCGTATGTTGCGGAAAGTAAATAAAGGCCGGATCGCAGGAGTCGTGCTCGATGCTGTGCAGTACTCAGTAATAAAGGATTCGGACCGTTATTCCGGCACCAAGGTCATTTATACTTCTCCTGAGCTGCCCAACAGCCCGGTAGTCTGGTTCGGTGAGCCGACTGACGATGCTTTTCGGCTTCAGTCCGTGTTGCTGGATATGTCCAAAGATCCGGCCGCCAACAATCTTTTAAAACTATTGCAGACTTCCGGTTTCAACCCTGCTGACAAGGATCTGAAATGATGAAGCTGCCTCGCTTTATTCCGTTGCTTGTTCTGTTATTTATTTGTGGTTGCTCCGCAAAATATAACCTTCCTCTGTACGAATACAACGCTGATGGAGTGGTACTCTGGAAACCGTGTTCACAGGCGCAGGCCGCAGTGCTCTTTAAGTCTTCAAAGGATGAAGATGTACTGCAGGGAGCGGCCTGTTCGGCATGGCTGCTTGAAAGCGGAACAGTGGAGACCGCAGCTTACGCGGAATATTCTCAGGCAAGGCTGAAAAAATTTCTGAATAAAAATAATCAATCCGGTTTGGGACACTATCTTTTGGCTTATTTAATTGCTAAAGAGGCTCAGCTTGCTCCTTTAAAGGGTCTTGACCTTGTGCCCCGGATGGAGCAAGAAGCACTCGCAGCGTCCAGACTGTCTCCGCAAGTTGACCACGGAGGTCCGGCCCGTTTTCTCGGTGAACTTTACCTGAAAGCCCCGGTTGCGCCCATCAGTATCGGAGACATGGACAAGGCTTTGGAATACTACGAAAAGGCCGTAAAGATTGCGCCTGATTTTTCCATGAATCATCTCGGTCTCGCCACGGCGTTGCTGGAAGATGATGAAATGAAGGAAGCTTGCGCCCATTACGACAAGGCCCTGCAAAGCAAATGTTTTGATGCAAAATTATTAAAGATTGATTCTTGTAAAAAGCTGGTCAAGGCCTGCTCGGCCCCGAAGACCGCTGAAAAGTAAACCCGCCTCAGATTCGGCGGTAAAGAGGTTGATACCTTGGCAATTCCTGCAATTCAAGTAGCTAGACTCGGCAAATATATTCTCACTCAGACCTTGAAAGGTAATAAACATTACCCCTTGGTTCTTATGCTCGAACCCCTGTTTCAGTGCAATCTGCGCTGCAAGGGATGCGGTAAGGTCAACCAGCCTCCGGAAATTCTCAATAAGCGTCTTTCTGTTGATGAATGCATCGCTGCGGTGGAAGAGTGCGGAGCGCCTATTGTTTCCATTCCCGGTGGTGAGCCCATGCTGCATCCGGACATGCCGACCATCGTAAGTGAGCTGATCAAGCGCAAGAAATTTGTATATCTTTGCACCAACGGGATTCTGGTCCCTGAGCGTATCAATGAATTCAAGCCCAGCCCTTATCTGACTTTCAACCTTCATCTGGACGGACCGGCTGAAGTACATGATAAAGTTGTCTGCAAGCAGGGTGTTTTTGATGCGGCGGTAAGGACTATCAAACTGCTCAAGTCCAAGGGATTCAGGGTAAATACCAATACAACTCTTTTCGGTGGACAGACTGCTGAGAAGGCCGCTGAATTTTTCGATTTCCTCATGGATCTCAAAGTTGACGGCATGACTCTTTCCTCTGCGTTCAGTTATGAAGCCGCAGAAGATCAGGATGCTTTCCTGACCCGCCCGCAGAGTGAGAAGCTTTTCCGTGAAATTTTCACCATCGGTAAAGGCAAAAACTGGGATTTCAGCCACAGCAGCTTTTATCTAGATTTTCTTGCCGGAAATCAGCCCGACTATAAATGCTCTCCTTGGGGAAATCCCTGCCGTTCCGTACATGGCTGGCAGCGTCCCTGCTATCTGCTCGAAGACGGCTTCGTCTCCAGCTACAAGGAGCTTATGGAACAGACCGATTGGGACAAGTTCGGTGTAGGTAATGATCCCCGCTGCGCCAACTGCATGGTTCACTGCGGTTTCGAGCCCACAGCGGTTGCTGATTCCGTAAGGCGTCCCATTAAAGGAGCTCTGCTGGCACTGAAGGGTGTAAGCGTAAAATAGTCTGCTTTTGGGTCCGAAATTCTTACTCGGATTTTCGGCGGAAGCATCTTAAAAATGTTTTAAAAAACTCCGCAATATTTATCGATATTGCGGAGTTTTTTATTTTAAAATTTCACCCAGTGCTTTTAAAGCCTTTGAATAATCCAATCCCATCGGGATTAACTCCAGTATCAGGCCGGGACGTTTTATGATGGATTTGAGAATTGGTGAAAGCTGAGTCCTGCCTGATTTATCAATTCCTCCCAGCGACTCTTCGGGAATGCCCCTTTTGTAATCGTCACTTACAGCGCGGAGGCAGCCGAAGGGAATTCCTGCTTCTCGTGCGGCCTGCGCGACTGCTACGGATTCCATATCCACAGCCAGAGCTCCGGTGCGCTCGTGCATGAAAAGCTTGTCCTGCGGGGTTAGCACAGGGCTTGCGGCCGTGATAAGTTTGCCGCACTGAATATTTCCGCAGGCCGGAATTATCATGCTTTTCGCTTTGGCGTCATTCTCGTTTTCAAACCATGATTCTATATCCGTGATATCGGAATGGATGCTTGTGGCGGCCACAAGGGTTCCGGCTTCGAGACCGGCCGCCAGTCCGCCGGAAACTCCGATACTCAGAATTAAATCAGGTTTTTCAGCACAAATGAGTCTTGCTGCTTCGGCAGCACGCGCAATGCCTATCCCGGAAATAATGCAGCGATAACTTACGTTGTTTATATTTGTTCCGGAGAGGATCTGGAACTTACCTGTTTTTTCGTTTTGCGGTGCCGGGCAGACTGCTTGAGCTTCCTGTTCCATTGCCGCGACTATAGCGATTTTTATTGATTTCATTGCTAATCCTTTGGTAGTGATAGTCTTGGCGGAGGATAAATCAGATATGAAAACGGGTAAAGATACCAAATTACATATAAATTAATTTAAAAAATTGCCGAAACCGTTTTCGAGTACTTCTGCGATGTGTTTTTATATCAATATTGACACATAGTGAAAATGAAAATAATTAGCACACTGGGGTTATAGTGAGTGTATCATTCATAACTTTAATTAAGGTGGTTACCATATGAAGTGGTTCAGAAATTTAAGAATGATGTACAAGATCATGCTGCCGGTCGGAGTTCTATTGCTCCTGACTTTAGGTGGTATGGAGTATTTTGCAACGCAAAGTAGTTCTAAAGCTATTGAAAAAGCAGCAAAAAAAGAAATTTCGGCCCTTGCTGGAGAATATAGTGGACGTATTCTCAATTTTATGACCTATGCGCAAGGACAGACTCAGGGGTTGGCAAGCACTTTTGCCCAGTTTAGACGTAACAACATTGAACTGAGCAGAAAAGATGCCATCGCCATGCTTGTAGGTCTCATCAAGGGTGATGATAATTTTATCGGCGGCAGTAACGGTTGGGAACCTAATGCATTTGACGGTCGCGATGCCGAATATGCAAATACTGAATTGCACGATAAAACCGGCCGACTCATTCCGTATGCTTTCCGGGCTGGCGGAGATATCAAGGTTGTTCCCCTTGCCGAGTATTTTGTACCCGGTGACGGCGACTATTACCTAAAGCCCATTGAAAGGCGCAGACCGTATATTACTCCTCCTTATCCTTATGATGTTGATGGCAAGCGTTTCATGCTGACGACTATCGGTTCACCCATCATGGTTGATGGGCGTCCTCTCGGTGTTGTTTGTGTGGATATGCCCATCACCAATATCAGCAAACTCGTTTCTGAGATTCATCCTTACGGTACTGGTTATGCATGGTTGATGATGCCGAACGGCAACTTTATCTACCATCCGGTAGAAGAGCGTATTGGAAAAAATATGTTTGATTTAGATCCGTCAGCCAATAAAGAGGATTTACATCGGGCATTAGCAGAAGGTGAACCTTATTTTGAGATTCGTGTCTCTGCAGCGAATGGTAAGAGATCCATGATTCAGTATGTCCCCATTGAATTCAAGAATAGCGGTCAACGCTGGTATCTTGCTGTCAGCGCACCATTGGATAAAATTCTTGCTGATGCGAACGCTCTTACCCGTGACCTTTTGACCATGGGGGGAATTGCCCTTGTCCTGGTCATGATTGCAATCTTCTTTGTTGCCCGCTCTATTTCCAAACCCATCAGAGTTATGGCCGATGGAGCTATGGAAGTTGCAGGCGGTAACTTTAAAATCCGTCTTGACGAGTCCATTTTCGGTGGAGAACTCAAAACCCTGCATTCAGCTATGCGGGCAATGCTGACCGGGCTGGTTGAGAATATTTCCAAGGCTGAAAAAATGGCCGAGGAAGCCAAGGATCAAACGGAGAAAGCCCAGGTGGCTCTTGAGGAAGCTGACAAGTCCCGTGCTGAAGCTGAAAATGCCAAGCGCGAAGGCATGCTCCATGCTTCCGAGCAGTTGGCCGGTATTGTTTCTCAGGTAGCCAGTGCAAGCCAGGAGCTTACCGCCCAAATTGATGAATCCAGCCGTGGTTCTGAGATCCAGCGTGAACGCACAGCTGAGTCTGCCACTGCTATGGAACAGATGAATGCCAGTGTCTTGGAAGTTGCGCGTAACGCGGCCGAAGCTGCAGATTCCGCAGATAACGCTCGTACTGAAGCGGAGAATGGCGGACTCATCGTTAACGATGCGATTGAGCGAATTAACCGTGTTCAGAGTATGACCCTTGAAATGGAAAAAGGTCTGGGTACGCTCGGTGAGCAGGCTGATGGAATCGGCAAGATAATGAACGTGATCACAGATATTGCCGACCAGACGAACCTGCTGGCCCTGAACGCAGCAATTGAAGCTGCCCGTGCCGGTGATGCCGGAAGGGGATTTGCGGTTGTTGCTGATGAAGTCCGGAAGCTGGCTGAAAAAACAATGGAAGCCACCAAGGAAGTCGGAGACTATATCTCTGCCATCCAGAGCGGTACCCGTGACAATATTGACGGTATGACCAAAGCGGCAGCAGAAGTTTCTGCAAGCACCGAGCAGGCTAATAAGGCCGGCGAGGCGCTCAAAGGAATTGTCGAAATTGTCGATGAGACCGCAGGGCAGGTACGCAGTATCGCAACTGCTTCTGAAGAACAGTCTGCGGCAAGTGAACAAATCAACCGAAGCATTGAAGAGGTAAACCTTATTGCCAACGACAATGCTCAGGCCATGCGCGAGTCATCCACTGCTGTGGGAGAACTCATGCACCTCGGTGAGCAGCTTTCCGAACTGATTGAAGAGTTGCGCAAAGCTTAGCCCGATAAATTAAATGAACATTCAAGGGCCGGGGTTTTCTCCGGCCCTTTTTTTGTTCGCTGATTGGTGGGCTTGGCGATAGTGGTTGACTTGGAGTTAACAGGAGAATAGTCAGGGATTGGTTATATAATCGTTTAGTTGTGAGGTCCTTGCGTTATGAATCAACGTATGTATTTTTTGGATAATTTGCGGGCTGTGGTCATATTACTGGTCGTGGTGCTGCATGTTTCGCTTTGCTACATGAAGTTCAGTCCCGAGTGGTGGTTTGTTATTGATCCGGAACAGAGCATGTTTTTCACCTATGTTGTAATGCTCGTCGATGTGCCTATTATGGCCATAATGTTTTTTCTTGCCGGGTATTTTGCCCTGCCGTCTCTGCAGAAACATGGTATGCAGGGGTTTTGGCTTGCTAAATTACGGCGTATTATTATCCCATGGGTGCTGGGCGTACTGTTTTTGACCCCCCCGGCGATGTATATGATCCTGCTTTCCAGAGGTATGGCTCCGGGGTACATGGATTTCTGGACCGGAAAGTTCTGGAGCTCAATGTTCAGCCAGTCCGTGTACTGGTTTCTGGGTATGCTGGTCGTTTTTTACCTTAGCCTCTGCGGCTGCTACCGGTTTTTACCCCGGCTGCAGAGTCCTCCACGGTTCAGCCGGAATCCTTCACCTGTGTTCCCTATCCTTTTTATTACCACTACAGCCGGTATTTTTCTGGGCATGAATCAGTTTTTCCCGGTTGATACATGGATTTCAGACTATTACTTGATTGTTTTCCAGCCGTTGCGGGTATTTGTCTATCTGCTTTATTTCTGGCTCGGTATACTCGCGTGGAAACGCAACTGGTTCACCCGACAGGGCTATACGCCGCATATCGTGCCATGGCTGATAGTTGCAGCCGTATCAGCGGTCATTTATCTTACCTTTAAAGGTATGATGCACGCCCGCGGAACCGAATTCCCCATCCGGCTCGGCAATGCTCTCGGCTTTAATGTCTTTGCCTACAGCACGCTCATGACCGGGGTCGCAATATTCAAGGCGTTTGTGAACAGCCATAACGGGTTCTGGAAATCATTTTCCGCAAGTTCTTACGGTATCTATCTTTTCCATTCCCTCGCTGTTTATTACGGGGCTTACTATCTGCTTGGCATGGAGGCTTCCCCGTTCATCAAGGCTCCGATACTGCTGATAGGAGCGACCATGTCATGCTGGGTGCTGACTGTTGCTTTGAAGAAGATTAAAGGCGTATCTTCTGTCCTTTAAGATTCCCTCGCCGCCTTACACGTTGATTTGAACCAAAAAACTCCGCAGTACTTGAAAGTACTGCGGAGTTTTAAATTTTTTTACGGTTGTTGTACGTGATTTTTACTTGCCGCATCCGCAGCTTTTACCGCTTTCTTTTTTGCTGTCATCCTTCTCCTCGTCATCGGAGCCGAATTTTTTGAGTCCTTCTGCGAGGTTTATCAGTTTTGCATCTACCTGACCGTAGATGGAATCTTCGGGATATTTACCGTCGCTGTCTTTTTCCCCGGCTGCTGTTCCGGTCAGGATCTCAATTCCCTGCTCGATGTTTTCCACCGACCAGATATGGAATTTGCCTTCACGCACGGCCTCCACAACTTCTTTACGGAGCATGAGGTCTTTGACGTTTGGTTCGGGTATCATGACTCCCTGATTACCGGTCAGTCCGGCATGTTTACAGCAGAGATAAAATCCTTCAACTTTCTGGTTAACACCGCCGATTGGCTGTACTTCTCCTTTCTGGTTAACAGATCCGGTCACGGCGATATCCTGACGGATGGGAACATCCGCAAGGGAGGAGAGCAGGGCGTAAAGCTCGGTGGATGAGGCCGAGTCTCCGTCGATGCCTCCGTAAGATTGTTCAAAAGCGATGCTGGCGGTCAGAGATAGCGGTTTATCCTGAGCAAATTGACGGCGCAGGAATCCTGAAAGGATGAACATTCCTTTATTATGGGTCGGGCCGGACATTTCGGCTTCACGCTCAATGTTGATTATGCCGCCCTTGCCCATGGCCGTAACGGCGGTAATGCGCGAGGGCTTGCCGAAGGAATAATCGCCCATGGAATATACAGCCAGACCGTTGACCTGCCCGACTACAGCGCCGTCGGTATCAACGTAAAGGCTGCCGCGGTCTATCATTTCCTGCAAACGTTCTTCAGTCTGGTTTGAACGTTTCCGATGGGCGTCAAGTGCCTGATCTACATGTTTGGCTTCCACGGCGGTTGAACCGTTGCGGGATGCGTAGTGGCTGGCTTCAGCCAGTAAATCGGCCAGCAGCGGAAACGAGGTTGTAATTTTTTCCTGTCGTCCGGACATCCTTACTGCCTGCTCGACGATCGCAGCCACGCCGGTCCGGTCAAAGGGCATAAGTTTATCTTTTTCCACCACCCGGCTGATGAATTTTGATACGGCATTGATTGCATCGGTATCCCGGTCCATGGAAGTCTCGAAGTCCGCGCGGACCTTGAAAATCTTGGGTACATCAGGATCATAATGCCGCAGCAGCTGGTAAAGGTACGGAGCACCGAGAACGACCACTTTCACTTCCATATCGATGGGTTCCGGTTTAAGGCCGGTGGAGGATATGAAATAGTAGGGATCGAAGGTCTGAATCTCTATTTTTTCTGTTTTCAGGGAACGTTTCAGGGTCGGCCACACTCCCGGTTCAACAATGGCGTCCATGAGATTTATAACCAGATAGCCGCCGTTGGCCTTGATAAATGAACCGGCTTTGATCTTGGTAAAATCGGTGCGCCAGCCTCCGTGCCTGTCCATAACCCTTTCGATGGAACCGAACAGGTTGCGATAGGTGGGGTACGATTCAAAAATAACCGGAGGACTGCTCTGTTCGGAGTTATCCACCAGCAGATTAACCTGATAAGGATGAAGTATCGCTTCGGCCTGCGGCGGCATGAACATCATCCCACCTTCTCCTGCGTGCGGCTTTCTGCCTATCATGCGCAGGGAATCAAGGTCATTGCTCATCTCTTCAAGCATTTCATCAAAATACTTTAAGATTTTTGGGTCAGAGTATTTTTCCTTAAGCGGCGCTATCAGGTCCTGAGCAAGATTCATGAACATGAGCTTGTCCACGTCTTCACTCTTTTTCTTCACTTCTTTTTGAAGTTTGCGGACCTGCGTGAGTATATTGTCAATTTCTTCCTTAAGATCCTTCTGCCGCTTTTTGAGTTTTTCAAATTCCTCGCGTGGAAAACGTCCCTTTTCGACCTTTTCTTCAAGTTGAATCATGCGGATGGGTTCGCCGTCCACCAGCGGAACCACATCCGGACGCTGGAATTGTCCCATCTGCATATTGACGATGACCAGACCGGAATCTTTAACCTTATCTTCCACGCCCTGAAAAAATTCGCGGGTCTGTTTCTCATGCATTTCAATTATTTCATTCTTGCGGGCGATATATTCTTGACTTTCAAAAAGCTGCGGAACCTCGCGTTTGATACCTTCGAGGAAATCATGAATCTGTTTTTTAAAGGCGGCTCCATCACCGGCGGGCATACGGATCAGGACGGGGGATTCGGTTGCTTTGAAATTATTTACGTAGAGCAGGTCGTCCGGGCTTTTATCCGATTTTGAAAGATCGGTGAGCATCTTTTTTACGGTTGATTGCTTACCGGTATCGGCAGGTCCGGTTACAAAAATGTTGTAACCTTTTAGGGTCATGCCCATGCCGAAGCGGAAAGCCTCAACTCCGCGGCACTGGCCTATTATTTCATTATCATGTTCAAGTTCCTCTGTGGTAGTGAATGGCAGCTCTTCGGGGTCCAGGGTCCATCTCAGATTTTCAAGCGGCAGTTCACGGTCCTTCAGGATGCTGGTCATGGCGGTCTCCTGTATGGTGACTATTCAGCGGTTATGGAAATAACTTTTTGCGGCTTAATGATGCATTTATTGAGTACAATTTTCAGTACGCCGTCTTTGAAGGTGGCGGTTACATTCTCCGGGTCCACCCGGCAGGGTAGGGGGAGTGTTTTCTTAAAATGACTGGACTGCCGGGCGCCTTCAAAGGTGACATTTTTTTCTCCGGAAATGGTCATTGATGTTTCAGTTACTTTGACCTCCAGATCTTCAGCATGGAATCCGGGCATGGTGGTACTCACCTCAAGGGATTCTCCGATTTCTGTCATATGGGTTTGCGGTGTGCAGTCAATAATCCCGCATACTGAGGGGATACCGTAATCATGGCAGAGGCTGTTGAAGAGCTTATCCATATCTGTTTTCAGCCTTTCAATTTCCCGGCTTCCCCACGAAGTAAGGTTTGGCATTTGCAGTCTCCTTGTTAAAAAACAGGTGGGAATTTCAGTTACTTTTAATTTAACACATAGAGAAAAAGGTTAGCAACCGCTTTACAAGGAGAAAGTATAAAAAGGGTTGTATTTGTAATAACCGGAATATGCGGCTTTAAAAAATAGTTTTTCACAGCAGGATCCTCACATTTTTGACAAAAAAGAACCGGAAGTTCTGTTTTTGGAACGATACAGTCTTGCATGTTGACGCTTCATGAGCTATTCGATTCATCGCTTCTAATTTTAGAAATGCATGATGGAAGCGTTTTCCGTTATGTCTTTTTAAAATGTTGCAGGAGCTGAATTTTACATTTTCTTTTTAGGAGTGACGCATGAAAAGGGTATTAGTAATTCTCATGGTTGCAATGATGCTGGCATTTGCAACCACAGCAATGGCTGGTGACGGTTCTCTCGAAAAAGTACAGAAAGCCGGTAAACTCACCATCGGTCTTGACGACACATTCGCCCCTATGGGTTTCCGCAAGGATGACGGAACTCTGGTCGGTTTTGACGTTGATGCCGCTGAAGAAGTTGGTAAACGCCTCGGAATCAAAATTGTTTGGCAGCCCACCGCATGGTCCGGTGTCATCCACTCCCTGAACGCTAAGAAGTTTGATTGTATCTGGAACGGTATGACCATCACTCCCGAGCGTGAAAAAGCAGTTGCATTCTCCAAGCCTTACATCATGGACGGCCAGATCGCTGTTATTTCCATGGGCAACAAGGCTATCAAGGCTCATAAGGATTTCGGCGGCAAAGTTGTTGGCGTACAGAAAGGTTCGCCTGCTCTTGAGGCTGCAAAATCCCTCAATCCCGCACCTAAAGAAATTCGTCAGTACGACACCAACGTTAAAGCTCTGCTCGACCTTGAATCCGGTCGTCTGGACGGCGTTGTTGTAGATAACATCGCAGGCCGTTATTCCATGGCCCAGCGTCCCGGTAAATACGTTGCGCTTCCCGGCTATATCACCAGCGAAGCATTCGGTATCGCTTTCCGTCAGGGCGAAGATTCCCTGCGTGAAGCTGTACAGAAAACCATCGACGCTATGATCGCTGACGGTACCATGGGTAAAATATCCCGCAAATGGTTCGGTGAAGATGTCACCAACCCCGCTAAATGGTAAGAAATGACTATTAAGAATAATAAACTCTGGAAGAGCGGGGCTTTGGCCTCGCTCTTTCTGCTGTTTGCACTTTTGATTTTTCCGGCTGCGTCCACCGCAAGTGTGGATGCCGACGCACTGCTTAAGCAGGCCAGTAATGCCCTGACTGTAGGCAAGATTGATCAGGCCTGTACCCTGTTTAAACAGGTTCCCGCCCCCGGTCCTAACGGGGATGACGGGCAGTATGTCTATTCCCGCATGCAGTTGGCGCGTATCAGCTATTCAATGAAAGATCCGGCCAAGGCCCGCTCCTACGCAGAGCAGGTTATCTCCGTATATCCGGATAATGTTGAAGCACAGAATTTCCTGACTTCGCTTGACCGCGAAACCAAGCCTCAATGGCAGAAGACTCTTGAAGACTGTAAGCGCTTCATGCCCAATCTGCTGAAAGGGGCTTCCATGACCCTGCTGCTGGTCTTCTTCACCATGATCGTTTCACCTATCGGCGGTCTTTTTATTGCGCTTGGTAAGATCAGCCGCATGCAGCCGTTCGTTTCCATCAGCTGGTTTATCATCTGGTTTTTCCGCGGAACCCCGCTTTTGCTGCAGCTCTTTTTTATTTATTACGGTTTGCCTGCGATCGGCATTACGCTTTCTCCGCTGGCTGCGGCACTTATCGGTCTTGGTATCAACTATTCCGCTTACCTTGCCGAGATCATCAGGGCCGGTATCGAGTCTATTGACGACGGCCAGACAGAAGCCGCAAAAGCTTTGGGCATGACTTACGGCCAGACCATGCGACGGGTCATCATTCCGCAGACCTATAAACGGATCATCCCGCCCATTGCCAA
Source organism: Maridesulfovibrio sp. (assembly GCF_963676065.1). NCBI lineage: Bacteria > Pseudomonadati > Thermodesulfobacteriota > Desulfovibrionia > Desulfovibrionales > Desulfovibrionaceae > Maridesulfovibrio > Maridesulfovibrio sp. Next base: position 2,082,973 of record NZ_OY780933.1, read on the forward strand.
TGAATTCATCGCGTTGATCAAGGACACAGCACTTGTTTCCACCATTGCCATGGTTGAGCTTATGCGTGCTGCCGACCAGATGTTCAACGCCTATTTCAATGTAACTGTATTGGTGATGGCCGCTGTCATCTATCTTATTTTTACCTCCGTATTCACCTTTCTCTTCGAGAAGATAGAATACAAGGTCGGGGTATACGAGAGACGTTAAATGGAATCAATTTTAGAAATTAAGAAAGTCGTTAAGCGCTTCGGCAGTCTGACTGCGGTCAACAATATCGACCTCAAGATCAGCCGCGGTGAAAAAGTGGTTATCGTCGGTCCCAGCGGGTCCGGTAAGTCCACTCTGCTGCGGACTATGAATTTTCTCGAAACCATCGATTCCGGGGAAATCCATTTTGAAGGCAAGCCCTGCGGCTACATCTATTCCGAGGGTGCTCCGGTGCTTGCGCCACAGAAAAGTCTCTGTGCGCTGAGGTCAGAAATAGGCATGGTTTTTCAGCAGTTCAACCTCTTTCCGCATATGACCGTTTTACAAAACGTCATGGAAGGGCAGGTTACCGTGCTGGGTAAATCAAAGGATGAAGCCCGCGAAGTCGCGTTGCAGATGCTTGATAAAGTAGGTCTCTCGGACCGCGCTACCGTTTTTCCGGTAACTCTTTCCGGCGGTCAGAAGCAGCGGGTTGCCATCGCCCGTGCGCTGGCTATGAAACCGAAAATGATGCTCTTTGACGAACCTACATCCGCGCTTGACCCTGAGCTTGTCGGGGAGGTCTTCGATACCATTCGTTCACTGGCCGACGATGGCATGACCATGGTCATAGTAACCCATAACATGGGCTTTGCGCGTGAGGTTGCCGACACAGTGATCTTTATGGAATCCGGTGATTTTATAGCCAAAGGTTCTCCAAAAGAGTTCTTTTCCGCTGAAACCATACATCCGCGAATCAAAGAATTTATGGATAAGCTTTTGTAATTTAACAGGCCGGCCCTTTAAACGGGAACAAAACAGCTAAGCCTGTTTATTCGGTTTGATTATGTTATGATTTTTACAGGTCCGTAATATCCTCCGTGATATTACGGTCTTTTTTTTGCGGCATTTTGTGGTATTCAGGAACAGTGATTTAAATGAACACGAACTATAAGGAGCATTCCATGAAATTGAACGGACAGCGCGTTTTGATGTTTATTGATAATGTTTTTGAAGATATGGAGCTGTTGTACCCCTACTATCGTTTGATTGAAGAGGGCGCGGAAGTTGTGGTTGCCGGACCGGAATATGGCGAAGTGTATATCGGCAAAAACGGCTACCCTTTTAAATCAACCGCTGCCATTGCTGACATGAATGCAGGTGATTTTGATATTCTGGTCGTCGCGGGCGGTTTCGCTCCTGATAAATTGCGCCGGGACCCGAAGGTTCTGGAATTGACCCGCGAGATTAACGAGGCCGGAAAAATTGTGGCTCATATCTGCCACGGGGGATGGATTCCCATTTCTGCAAAGATTATGAGCGGCTATAAGTGTACATCGACTCCTGGAATTAAAGACGACCTTGAAAATGCTGGAGCTACGTGGGTAGATGAAGAGGTTGTAGTTGACCGTAATCAGGTATCGTCCCGCAAACCGGATGATTTGCCGGCGTTTTGTCGCGAAATAATAAAACTGGCTGCCAAGTAGCATGCTACCGTAATTTTGAAGGCCGGGAGATTTTGCCCCCGGCCTTCAAAGTAATTATTAGTCATCATTGATTTTAAAGAATGAAGTTGTATCCGCTAGACTTTCTGATTGCTCGAACAGTTCTTTGGTTGTAGCTGCTATCTCTTCTGCCGCAGCGGCATTTTGTTGAATAACATTATCGAGTTGCTGAAGGGCTGCATTAACTTGCGTTGCTCCTTCACTTTGTTCCCGGCTTGCTGCTGCTATTTCCTGTACATATTCAGCTGTCTTTTTTATCTCCGGCACCAGTGCTGCCAGCTTTTCCTCGGCGAGATTTGCTACTTTTGAACTGGTGTTAGATATGGTGATTATTTCGACCGCGGCTTCACCACTGCGCTCTGCCAGCTTACGCACTTCTGATGCTACTACGGCAAATCCTTTACCGTGTTCACCTGCCCGGGCAGCTTCAATGGCTGCATTTAATGCCAGAAGATTCGTCTGGCGCGCGATATCATCAATTACCAGTATCTTATCAGATATTTCAGTGAGGGCTGAAAGAGCCTGCGACAATGCAATGCCGCTTTCTTCTGCATCGCCCGCAGCATTTCGAGCTATGTCCGCAGTTTTATTTGAATTGTTGGCATTTTGATTAATGCTGGAGGTCATTTCTTCCATTGTGGATGCAATTTCTTCAATGCTGGAAGCCTGACTGGCGGCACCGTTTGCTAGATTCTCCGCAGCATCCGATAGCTCTTTGCTACCTGTATTTACGGAATTTGTAGCACCGGTAACAGTACGAATAACTTCAGTAATGCTATCAACCATTGCATTTAGAGTGTTCTTAACTATTCCGATTTCATCATTACGAACCGCAATCAGCCTGCGGCTGAAGTCTCCATCACTCATATTTTTTGTCTGTGCTGTAATTTCATTAAGTGGCTTTGCAACGTTATTGCGTATGAGGCGTATTGCAGCAACAGAGATGATTCCGAATATTGCCAATGTCCACAAGGATACATCGATAATTGCTGCGGTTGTTCTTTTTTGGGCAGGAGCAAGTGAACTGATAATTTCAAATGCGCCATGAATCTCGTTAACTTTCCAGCCTTCCTTTATGCCGCCTGTAACATCTTTGCCGCCGGCAGGATCTCCGTGACAATATAAGCATTCTTCAGTTAATCTGATGGCTTTAAAATATCGAATCTGCCCATCTTCGATGACAGTGGCTTCGTCTTCACCGTTATTTTTCATTTGTTTTAAAATTCTACTTTCCAGCGGAGTCGGTGCATTCTTAATGTTACGGGGTGATTCTTTAGGAACCCGAAAAGTGTAGTTGGATGTTTTGGCATTTGTCCTGACAACATTGATGGCAGAGATTACAGGCACTGCTTCTATTACTTTTTCAGGTGGGATATCTTTGAACGGCATTATAACTCCGTCGTTCAATTTCTTGTTCATTTGTTCCCGTGAAGCTTCAGCAAGCTGAACTATGGCCCTGCTTTTTTTCAAGATAGCATCTTGCGCTTCTTCTTGAATTGATGAAACCTGCAGGTAGCCCATTATCAGGGCTGTTATTGCCGGACCCGCCAGAGCAATAGCGATTGTCTTCGTGCTGATTTTCATGTTCTTAAACATTTCTCACTCCATACTCGGAAAGTGTACGCTAAATGATTTGTTTCAGATTTAAGTTGTGTTTATTGAATGTATCATCTGTTTTGGCTTTGTTCCATTAATTTTAATTGGTGAACGCTTATATTGAGAAAATGTAGTAGATATAGGAGTTGAAGTTTAACCTTCGCTGTTTTAAATGGTTATTAATATGAAATTAATATCAGAATTCTATAGAATCTTTATCCGGCCGGTCGATCCGGGGTTGTTCATGACCAAGTACGCGATCAAGTCAATCTGCGCCTGTCTGCTGGCTTTGTCGCTGGGCTATATAGTGGGCATGAGCAGTAAGTTCCTGCAATGGTCCGCTTACGGATCATTGGTGGTGGTTATTTTTCGCGCGGGTAGCACTCTCGCTAAACGCAGAGCCGTAGCCCGTTGGCTGGCGCTGACGGTGATGTGTCTTGTCCCTGTTTCGACTTTGCTTGGAAACTATCCGGTTGTATTGGAAATTTATCTTTTTTTATTGGCGTTCACGGTTTTCTTTGTGCCGGTATTGGGCGTGGCTGCCGCAACCGCTTCTACCGGGGTACTTATTATCAATCTGTTGGCGCTGACTTCGCCGGATACTTTTCTAATGGGATTGGAACGTTCCGGGGCAGTCTTTTTCGGGGCTGCTATTTCTTATATTTTCCTTTTTTATCTCTGGCCGATGAATCCTGAGAAAGTGCTCAATCGGGCCGGATCGGTAGCTCTGACCGATATCGGCGATTATTTCCGTGCGGTTGCTTCATCCACCGGTAGTAAGGAAGATCTGAAGGAAATTGCTGAAATTCATGAAAGGTCTGTGGAATCCTTGCGCCGCTACCGAGGCTTTATGGAAGCCATGAACGTGGATCCGGTAAAAGGTCTTGGCAGCTACGAAGGTCCCTCCGCCTTGTACGCTCTGCTGGTGCGGATGATTGAAGCTGTGGTCGGGCTGGCAAACAGCCGTCAGTTCGCGGAGCACAGTACTGTTTTCAAGGATATGCGTTTCAAGTTCAGTGATCTTGCCGGCAGAAGTTCCGTTGCCTTTGATGTTCTGGCGGCGGGTATCTCCACCGGGAAGGGACAGGTAGACCTGCGCGGTCTGGATGAGGGGATTGCGGATCTGGAAAGCGAGCTGCTTCGTCTGGGTGCCTATAAGCGCGACGATGGTTTGCGCGATGAATTTCTTGAAGCATGGGGCGCAATATACGGTCTGCGCAACCTGAGTACGGAGTTTGCAGAGATGAGTAAACTCTGCTGCAGGGGAGGTGCGTGCAGTGTTCGCTGATTCATTCGCAATACTCAAAAAAGAATTCCGCTGGGATTCCATCACCTTCCGCCATGCCCTTAAGGCGGCCGCAGCCATTACGTTTGCCATCATAGCTGCCCGTTTTCTGGAGCTGCGTCATGCTGTCTGGCTGCCGGTGAGTGTTATTGTCGTCATGAGGCCTTCGGTCGGAGGAACACTCCGTCTGGGCTGGAAAAGATTCTGGGGAACGGCAATCGGGGCCGCAATCGGGGTTGGGATTCTGTTTTTGCAGCCTTCCAGCACAGTCCTTATCGGGCTGATAGTGTTATCATTCTTTATAATGATTCTGGTCCGAGTCTTTAGCTACATTATTTTTTCCTGTAGTCTCAGTGTCGCAGTGATTCTATTGCTGGGAGTGATTTTTACTGATGGATGGCAGTTCGGCGTGGAGCGTATCCTTGATACCGGTCTGGGAATAGTCATCGGTATTGCAGCATCTTTCGGGGTCTGGCCCAATATGGCCCGGAAAAATCTGCGTGCCAAAATGGCTAATCTTGTGCAGTTACAGTCCACTCATTTTAAAAAACTGTCCGAATCCTATCTGCTTGGCGGAGTAAGTGAATCGGAGCTCGTTCAGAGCAGGATAGAGGCTTCCGGTATGCTGGATACATGTGCTGAATTTTTCCGCGAAGCTGCGGCAGAACCGGGCATGCAGGGCTGGCAGCGTAACGAATTGACCCGGTTGATTCGTTCTTTTACCCGTATGCACAGTTTGTTAATGACTATGTCTACCATTATCCGCAGGGGGTACGGTGGGCCACTTCCGTCAATCGCCAAGGGAATGACCGACATCCTGAAAGCAACGGCGGATCACTACGCCTGGCTGGAATGCTATTCCCTGACCCCTGAGGACTGCCCGGATGAGCCTGATTATGAAAAGGCTATCGATAGGTTTATGGGCGCAGTCGGGGAAGCCCGCATTCGAGGTGATTTTGAAGATGTGCCGCTTGACCGGCGTAACAACATTTCAGCTTTTATCTGGAACATACATGCTCTCGGCAGCGAAATTTCAAGGGCGGGAAGGCGGATGCATGATCTTCGTTACGGACGTAGTTAATTGGCCATGCTGATTTTGCAAAAGAATTGTGAGTCCCGGTTTATCGCCAAAAGGCACAGGAGTTTGAAAGATGCTTGATGACAACACCCCATACACTTTTGACCGTGTTGTCCGGATTCTGCTGGCAGCCGGTTTTATCTGGGTGGCAGTGCTTCTGCTTAATAAATTGAGCAATGCGCTGGTGCCTTTTGCTGTAGCACTGACCCTTGCTTATCTGCTCAATCCTTTGGTAAATTTTACGCGCAGATTCATTAAAAACCGTACGGCGGCGGTGTTGCTGACGCTACTGGCCATACTGGGGCCGCTTACCTATTTTTTCTGGGGAGCGGTGCGTATGGTGGGCGCGGAACTGGCGCAAACCGGGAAAATGCTGGCAGGACTGGTCAATAATTCCGCTGTTGCCCAGCGGGCGGCGGAGTATCTTCCTGAAGATATCTGGCATACGATAGTCGACCTCGCAAAGCAGGAGGATGTACGGTCATTTCTTACTGAATCCGGCCTGACCAATATGCTCAAGCTTTCAGCCCAGAAAGCGCTGCCCGGTATCTGGAATCTGGTCAGCGGATCGGCCCATACGATCGGAGCTCTGGCCGGAGTGTTTGTGATTATCCTCTATCTTGTTTTTCTGCTGACTGATTACGACAAGCTGGGTAAATGGCGGGAGCAGCTTCCTTCTAAATATCGGGGGCGGGTTGCATCGTTCGTGGATGATTTTACAAACGTGACCAACCGCTATTTTCGTACTCAGGCTCTGATCGCCTTAATCGTCGGCTGTCTCTTTTCAGTGGGGTTCTTGATAATCAAACTGCCGCTGGCGATCCTGCTGGGGTTGCTTATAGGACTTCTGAATATGGTTCCGTATCTGCAGATAGCAGGGCTTATTCCGGCTTTTCTGCTGGCGGCAATCAATGCGCTTGCTACGGGCGGTAATTTCTGGCTTGCTCTTGGCGGGGTAGGTGTTGTTTTTGCTGTTGTTCAGGTCTTGCAGGACGCTGTGCTGGTTCCGCGTCTTCAGGGAGAAAGCATGGGCCTCTCGCCTTGGATGATCCTGTTATCCCTGTCCATCTGGGGGCAATTGCTCGGTTTTTTAGGGCTGGTTATGGCTCTGCCTTTGACCTGTATGGCGCTCGCCCTTTACCGTCAGTGGATGATCGCACAGGGTGAATCCTAAGGCTGATTTTCAATTAAATCGCTTAATACCCTAATGTGTTTCGGCGTAATTCCGCAACATCCGCCGACAGCATCCACGCCGGAACGAAATGTTTCCCTGCCGAATGCAGCGAATTTTTCCGGGGTAATGGCGTCGTGAAATACCCAGTTGGGCATTTCAAAATGTCCGGCATGCGGGTAGGCGAAAGTGTGGCCTTCCCAGTGCTGCTTGAGAATTTCTATCGCCTGCGGAGTATGTTCAATCAGGGTATGCATGATGCCGACCGCGTCCGCTTTTGAAAGGTCCAGATTGCTGAGCGCACGTTTCAGCGGAATATCCGTATCCAGCAGGTAAGTTTGCCCTTCCTCACCAGTAAAGCAGGTGAATCCAACCCAGACCGGTACTCCTGAACGCAGCGCTCCCTCCAGTGCGTATCCGGTTTGCTCAATATCGCGCATCATTTCCAGGATTATTATTTCCGCGCCTGCTTTGACCTGTATTTCAGACTGCCGTGCGTATTGCGCTACTGCGGATTCACCGGAAAGCAGCCGGGGATAATCAAGGGAACCGGTGAAAGTAGTGCTGGAAATGGCCCCCGCAACTATGCACTCTTTTTTTGAGTTTTTTACAACTTCACGGACAATATGCACCGCCTCGCGATTGATGTCTTCAAAACGGTCCGCCAAGCCGGCGGCTTCCAGATTATGTATGCCGGTGGAAAATGTATTCGCGATGAGCAGCTGCGCTCCGGCATCAAGAAAAGATTGGTGAACATCTCGCAGAAGTTGCGGATGGGTGAGGACAGCCTCAGCGGACCACGCCATTCCGTTCATGGGTGCACCACGTCTTTCCAGTTCTGTTCCTGTGCCGCCATCAATGATAAAGGGAAATTTTAGTTTTTTATGCATACTCCAAATTTATCGTTGTTGGGGAGAAAAGAAAAGGCTCTTACAAAATTTTTCGTAACCCTGTAGCCCAATACTATGTTTAAGATTTCGCTTTGGACGAGTTGCAACTCAAATATAAAAAGAACAAGGCCCGTGAAGTTTAAAACTTCACGGGCCTTGTTCTTTTGTACTGATTAACTAATCTTTTTGCACCAGACTACATATACAGGATCACTTACACCACGTGTCTGCACAAAGTGACGGTCATTGGTCGGCCGCCAATCATTACGTATGCTTGTGGTGCCTTTGGGACCTGTGAATCCTGCTTCTTCGGCCAGTTGCAGCAGGTATCCCATACGCTCGAACTCATGCAGTTCAAGCCATCCTTGAGTTACTTTGGTCGGGAACCATCGGTTTGATACTCCAATGATCAGGTGCCCGCCTGAATGCAGATTTGAGTAAGCCTGCTTGAGTACTGATAACGGGTCAGTAAGGTATTCAATGGACATGCTGCATGTGATTGCATCAAATTTGTCATCAGTGAATTTGAGCTCGGGATCGATGTTTAAGTCTTGAACTACTCTTTCGTTCAAAACGGGATTCATGCGCATTTCATCCATATTCATGCCCAGACCTGTTAGATCCAAGTCCATATCCTGTGGCAGATGGGACTGCATGCTGCTCATAAGATCCAGTACCTTCATTTCCGGCCGCAGGAACTGTGCGTAGATATTTTGAAGATTACGGCTGGCCTGTTCATCAATATGGCCTGTTAAGCGGGGAGAGGCATAGAAACTTTTATCATCCGCATCGTTATCTCTTTTGAAGAAGTCCTCATGTATAAAATCCGTCTTATGATTTTGCAGAGGAGCCTGCATGCCCGGACCACCGTCGCATAGTTCTTCGATCCAGTGGGTTAGTCGGCCGCCAGTCTCGCTGTCTTTATCCGCAACGTTGATTATTTCAGCTTCCAACCGGAATGGAATCCCGGCTAAAGGGTGATTGAGGTCGGCAGTGATGCTAGAGTCCTTCTTATCGAGAACTCTGAGCGGTGAAATTGTTTGAGGGTATACGCCGGGAAGTCCTCTCAGCGTACCTTGAGGGTAGAATCTGCCGATTCTGGCCGGTTGATCCCGGAGGTGATGTGATTTGAGTCTGAACTTGCTCTGCGGAACAGTTTTTACTTTTGAAGAAGCATAATCGGGGAGTTCGCTTCCAGCAGGAAAATTTACAGCTATTGTTTCTCCGGCTTTAGCGCCCATCAGCAGCTCTTTCAGCTCAGCTGGGATTACATCTCGCCATGCATTTATTTTTCGGGCTAAGAATTTCTCTTCATGAATTCCGTTTCCGCTTTTCCATGTCAGTGTGAATTGAATTGTGGCAAATGAATTTCTATTGAATTCGGTCATTATCTCCTTCTTGCTCACTCTGAATTGAGTTCAAAGGTTAATTGCGTATAATTTTTATATAATATTTATCTGTTGATAGGCAATGCGCTCCAGTTAGAATTTTTCTAATATATTTTTTCGAGGTACTCGAGGGGCGCTATCCAAGTTTGTGAAGAGCAGAGCGCGGGATAGGCAAATACAGGAGACGATCTGCCGGAAAGAGATACTGTTTTTCCATAAAAAAGGGTTTACGAAGTAAGATTCGTAAACCCTTGAATTTTCTGTCCGGTAAATCAGGCGAAGAGCCTTCAATACATCGAATCAGAGGTTACGCCCACCAGATTGAGCGTGCCGGAGGATTACCAAAAGAGGTAAAATCGTCACCGGATTCATTGATTACCTGATCCAGCTCTTCGATTGTGAAATCGTATCCGTCTTCGTTAGCGGTAGCTACAAAGGCTTCTTTGCCCGGAATGGCGTTATACTTAGCTTTTACGGTTTTGTTTTCTCCACCTGCGATCAGCAGACGCTCTACTTCTTTCTTGGACATGTCGATACTCCTGATTAGAATAAAATTGGGTGGCTTTATTTTGATCGAAATGATCCGTCACGTTTGGATACGGACACCTATAGAGCCGGGGTTAGATGATGATTTTAATTTAGCTTGGTACTGAGCGGCTAGTCAAGTATTTGTTAATGTAAAGATAAAATAACAGCAAAACTAAGACATGAATTGCTAATTTAGTAATAATATATTCGTTAAAAATAAGCTAAATATTTAAATTAAACATTAATGTAAATTTGTATTTAATTTAAAAAAAGGGTTTTCGGCAGGTTATCCCTCAATTAAAGGGCGTGAGGCAAAAGAAAAGGCACTTAGGAATTTCTTCGTAAGTGCCTTGAAATATCTGGTCGGGATGAGAGGATTTGAACCTCCGGTCTCTGCGTCCCGAAGGTAAAGAACTACGTTGTAAGTGCTTAAATCATTAGATTTTTATTTTGATTATCCTGCGGAAATGGGTCTAAAAGGGTGCTAAAATAGGACAAGTTGTCAGATAAAAACAGCCCGTAATTAGTAGAGAGGTGTTTCCGCAAGCGAAGAGTGGTTGAACCTTAAGTTGTAGCCCATTTTCGTTGAAACGCTCTGAACCATGGCGGCAAACCACGGCGGTGCAGTTGGAGAGATGTAGACTTCATTTATTAGCTCAGTAACATTGCAAGGGATTTGTATGCCGATTTCTTGGGAGTTGGAATTGGTAATCATGGCTCGCACTTCGCGTTCGTGCTCAAATGATATGCGCTTGGTCCAAAATACACCGTTGTTTTTTGGAAATTCCTTACTGAAGTCTATGTAATTCATTTTCCCGATTTTGATGTCGAGATTTTCGCCAAGAGATTTGTATAAGTTGATCTTTGTCGTTTTTACGGCAAGGGCGTTTTCTTGGTGAGTCGAATACAGTTTCCACATCGCCTCAGACTCAATATCGTTTTCATGCCAACAACTTACGAAGTGAGATTTTCTAGCGCCTGCGCACCCTTCATTGAACTCGATTAATAAACGTTGGCATTGAGCTTCAATTTGCTCCGGGGTGAGGGTGCACGTGTGGCCTGGGGGAGGGTTCAAAGTTGCGGATTTAAAAAAGTTGTATAAATGGTCATCCCAAATTGGTTTATCAACCAGTCTGCCTCTTGCTCCTTCAAAAGGATCTCCTAGATGATCAGCTCTCGCGAAGTATAAGGAGCGATTATCGAGTAGCGATAAGAACTTAGAAAAATCCATGTAACGCCAAAGGATGGTTTCATCCTTTGGGATTAAATATGCTCTTGGAGTATAATTGTTTCGTTCAGCTAATTCTACAAGATGAGTTGCGCATTTGTCGCAGACATAGAGCGGAGTTCCGTCTGCGCTATAACCTGAGTTGCAAGCATCATTTTGGATAAATTGGTAGTGACATACACAGCATGAATCCCAATGGAAATATCTCAGCTTAGAAAGCTCAAGCGTAAACCGACCGGTCATATGGTACACGGTTTATTTCTCCATATAGTTTAAGAGTGATATTTGTTTGACGATAAGCGGTGTGAGTGATTGTTGTAAAGAGGCTAAGGCGGGAGTTTGTGTCAATTCAGCGCGAAGTGATGCGTCAAAAACGCAGTGCTTCTTGTTGCTATCGCCCTTGGATGGCTGCTCTTTTGTTGGCTGTGGGGAGATTTGTAGGATAAAAATGTAGGATAAAAAAAGGCACTTAGGAATTTCTTCGTAAGTGCCTTGAAATATCTGGTCGGGATGAGAGGATTTGAACCTCCGGTCTCTGCGTCCCGAACGTGAATTCTGACCAACTATTTAAGTCGGTTACAAGTCGAGGTTGTGCTACAAATGGGCCTTTTTTGGGGTGCTGTGCTACGCTTTGTGCTACCGTTTTCGCTCGGTTTTCTTTCCTTTTGTTTCTTTCGCTGATAAACCAGATTTAATTTTTAAAATAACAAAGAAAGGTTAATTATGAAGTTTTTTCATATCCATATCCCAGCCCTTTTTGTTTATGGTTTCATCGCAATTGCTTTTACATTGGGGTTAGCTATTTGGACTTGTGCGAAGAGGTGGGATGGACACTTGTATCCACAAGAGAATTGCTGGAAAGTTCAAGAAGTAAATGGACAGGTCTTCAAGGTTAACACCTGCACGGGGGAAGTTGAAGAAATCAAAATCACTACCCCCGCCAACTCGACAAAGGTAAAATAAAAGGGAATGTCTTCATGTTAAGTTTTGACGGAGTAGCCACTGCATGGAATGCTTTAGAGTGGAATTTTTCGTTTTCAATTGGTGATGGAATTTCGCTTGGGATAGCTCTAGTTACAGCTTGGCTTGCATTTTTAACATGCCGAATTCAGAGAGAGCAAAAGAGGATAATAGAGCAACAGGTACGTATTGAAAAAGTTAAATTTAAACGTGAAACAGACAAGTTAAAGACTGAGATAAGCAGGTCAATAGAGAGTATTATTAATTCATTCAGTGCGGATGAGGTTCCAGAAGAGGAGCATTTTTATCTTTTAGATGAGAATGTGGAAGAATTGAGCTACTTATTTAGTTTTAATGTAGCAGCACTGGCTTACTTGCTGGTAGATTACAGAAGTACACAGCAAGAAATAGGGCGTGATGATAAAAAATTGAATGAACTATTACGGATGTACATCAAAGTTGTTGAAGACCTCTGCTAGCCTCATATTTTGATTTTTTTGCTAATCCCCATCCGTCAAAGACGGCAAAGATTCCACTACATCCCGTTTCGCCCGTTGTAAAACATGCTGGTAAACTCTCATAGTAGTTGATGGGTCTGTGTGTCCCATTGCGTGGGCAATAGTCTAATATAGTTATTGCCGATTTTTCTGCCCGCTACCGAGCATCTTTTACTCTGTCGGTCAAGGCATCGGTTATCCAAGAGTTCAGGCTCTTGCCGGATGTGGCTGCGGCTGCCGCAGCTTCCCTGTGAAGTTCCGGCTTTATGCGCAGATGCAATTTGCCGGAATACGGTTTTGCTGGTTCCTCCCCTTCTTCAGAGCAGAAATCCAGATAATCTTCAACAGACTCAGCCAAGGCTGACTTGAGTTCATCAATGCTTCGGCCTTGAAAAGTTACCACATCCTTGATGTTTATGACCTCGCCGTGAAAAATATCTGCGTCAGGGTCATAGTCAAATTTTCCAAGATAGCCTTTGTATTTGATGGTATTCATGGCTTTACTCCTGCTTCTTCAAGGAAACGTCGTACAGATTTTACTGCGCCCTTATCTGTCGTAGGCTCTGGATGCGGTCTGTGGAAAATGGCTTTTGTCCCGCCCAACTTAAACCGAACCCGTGATCCTCGTCCCTCCGATTTGATGGCACCGACTGCCATAAGCAACGCTTCGATATCTGCCCAGGTAATAGTTGAACTGACGGGGGTACGGAAAATGTCTTCAAGTGTCTTGCGTTGCTTGTTGTTCATAAGAATATGATATTATCTTATGGTATCATGTCAAGAGTTTGTATTACCAAAAAGAAAAGCCCCTTACGAATTTCTTCGTAAGGGGCTTGAAATTAAGGCGTGTGCTACATTTCAAGAAAATTTGTGCTTAAACGTAAAAAAAGGGTTGCGGCTTTCGCCGTAACCCTTTGAAATATCTGGTCGGGATGAGAGGATTTGAACCTCCGGTCTCTGCGTCCCGAACGCAGCGCTCTACCAGACTGAGCCACATCCCGTCGTGAGATTGGGTATCTAGCTAATCCTCGCTGGTTTGGCAAGAAAAAAATTAATAAAAAAAATAATTTCAAATTGTACGCGGATGAATTTTTATATTCTTGCACATAAACTCCCAATGTTTTAATGTGATACAAAGGAGAACAATAAAATTAATCCTAAAATGTTCAACGTATGATTTTTTAGTGAAATTCGGGGAGTTTGTTGGACAAAAATACTCATCTGTGACAAGTTTTGCTTACGGTTGATGGTCAAATTGATATTAATGTTTTCGGCCATTTTAATAAATTAAAAGAAATTACCTGTATATATAAACTGTTAGGCTTCTGATGGGCTTGTATCGTAGCGAAAGGAGATCAGGTTAGTGATAAATGTCGTTGTTGTAGATGATTCCGCATTCATGCGCAAAGCGATCAGCACCATGCTGGAAAAGGACCCGGGGATTCGGGTTGTTGCCACTGCGCGTGACGGGGAAGAAGGTTTAAGGGTCATCCGGAAGCATAACCCGGACGTAGTTACCCTTGATATTGAAATGCCCAAGATGGACGGTCTTACCGCGCTCAGGCATATAATGATGGAAATGCCCCGGCCTGTGCTGATGGTAAGTTCCCTTACAACTGAAGGTGCTGAGTCTACACTGAAAGCCATGGATCTGGGGGCTGTTGATTTTATTCCGAAGCAGCTTTCCAAGGTGTCTCTCGACATTGTTAAAATTGAAAATGATCTCATTTCAAAAGTAAAAACAGTTGCCAGACGTAAAATGCGTCCGGTTCCGCGACTGCGCAGTTCTGTTGCCGCCCGCAGATCGGCAGCTCCCGCCCAGATAAGGCGTGGGCGCGCTAAGCGTGACGTTGTTGTTATCGGTGTGTCCACCGGTGGCCCGCCGGCAGTCCAGAAAATACTTTCTTCACTGCCCAAGGACTTTCCTGCTGGAATTGTAATAGCGCAGCATATGCCGAAAGCCTTTACCGGTCCTTTTGCCAATCGCCTTAACGGGGTCAGTCAAATCTCAGTCAAGGAAGCCGAAACAGGTGACAGGCTGTTGCCCGGTCACGCATTTGTCGCTCCTGGAGGATCCCATCTTATAATTAACCAGAAGGTCAGCAGAATTGATCTTATTGTAACACCCGAGCCTAAAGAGGCTCTCTATAAGCCTTCGGCAAACGTTCTTGTTTCATCGGTGGCTAAAGCGGTCGGGCGTAGAGCCTTGGGAGTAATTCTGACCGGAATGGGTAATGATGGGCGTGATGGAATACGGGAACTTAAAAGTAAAGGTGGAAGGGCTATTGCCCAGAGCGACTCTTCTTGTGTTGTTTACGGCATGCCGAAAGCCATTGTTGATGATGGACTCGCTGATGAAATTGTAGATATTGATGATATGGCCAATGCAATTATCAATAATCTTTACCTGTAATATTTTTTATGATGCAACCGCGAGAAGCCTTGCGGATCTAAACAAAATGGGGACTTGCAATGACGGATTGTTTAAAGGTTCTTGAAGAACTTAAAAGCGATGATAATGAAGTCGTCCGTGAGGCCGCTTTTCAAGCCGGTGAGCTGAAGTGCGTGGATGCCGTGCCGCAGTTGGCTGCTCTTTTAACGACCAGCCATCTGGGACTGCAGGAAGCTGCTGATCATGCATTGCGTGGAATCGGCGGCAAAGGAGCTGTGCAGGCGGTTGTTCCGTTACTGCGTTCAGATGATGCTCCGGTCCGTAATCTTTCCATGGATATACTGCGTGAAGTGGGAGCACAGGATTTTGCCTCACTGGTGGAGCTTGTTCATGATGATGACGCTGATATTAGAATTTTCGCAACAGATATCCTCGGCTCCACAAACAGTTTTATGGCAGTTGAGCCGCTTTGCGATGCCTTGCTGAAAGACCCGGAAGTCAATGTCCGTTATCAGGCCGCAGTAAGCCTTGGGGATTTGGCAAATCCCGCTGCCGCGCGCTGCCTTAATAAGGCTATGCAGGATGATGAATGGGTGCAGTATGCGGTTATTGAGGCGCTGGCGAAAATCAAGCATTCCAGCTCCGTAGATGCATTGGTAAAGGCCCTTAGTTCGAGTTCCGATCTTGTCGCTTCCATGATCGTGGATGCACTCGGTGAGGTTGGTAATATCAAAGCGGTTACCATGCTGCTGCGCCATTTGGACAACAGCCCCACAGCCCTGCGCAACAAGATTGTGAAGGCCATAGTAAGTATCCTCGGCGGAAAATCGCTCAAGCTGCTTTCCGAAAGCGAGCGGGAAAAGTTGCGGGAATACATGCTGGTGGCGCTTAAAGATGAAGATGAAGACGTTCAGGATGCCGCTATTGCCGGTTTGAGCTACGTTGGGGGTGAAAAAGCCACCGAAGTTGTTCTTGACCTCGCCAGTGAGCTTGACCCTGACCGTGATCGTGACCGGCTAACCACCATTATCGCCGATCTTTCCAATATAGGATTAAATGATGCTTTGATTGCCGCGTTGAACAGCGGTGACTTTAAGAAGTCGGCAATTGTCATTGAAATTCTTTCCCGACTGGAAGGTCCGGAAGTTTCAGGTGCCCTGATGGATGCTTTTGAAAGCGGGGACCGTGAAATTAAAAGGGGAATTCTCGAGGCGCTTGTCGGTACTGCCGGTGATGAGGCCAAAAGCTTTTTTGAAAATGTTCTTGAGAAAGAACAGGACGGCTCAATGCTCAAGTCCGCCATCAACTTCCTCGGCAGCAAGCTTAATGATGTCGACGCGGTTGATTCTATCTTTGCCCTTCTTTCCCATCCATACGATGATGTGAAGGAAGCTGCCTTGAATGCCTGTGTGGCCATTGGCGGCGAGGATGTAAACCGGCGTTTTGTGGAACTTTTCAGCAGCGATGAGCCTATCGATAGATTGATGGCTGTCTTCGCTATGGGCAAGATAGATTCTCTCGGAAATCTTGAGCATATCAGAATCGCCCTGGAGGACGAAGTCCCGGACATCAGGAAAATCGCGCTTGAAGCACTGCATGAATGCGCCGGAGACCCTGAAAGTATGTCCCTTGTTTTTTCAAGGTTGCATGATGAAAACCGTGATGTGCGGTTGACTGTGATTGAATTGTTGGGAGGCTGTTACACAGAGGAAGTCATCCCTTATATTATACAGGCTCTTCAGGACGATGACGACTGGGTGCAGATTCGAGCTGCTGAAGCCCTTGGCGAACATCGTGAAGAAAAAGCTCTGCCTCAACTTATAACAATGCTGGACTCTCCACATAAGCTTGTGGTCCTCAAAGTAATTGAAGTTTTAGGCGCCATTGGCGGAACTATGGCGTTTCAGGCTCTTCTGGAAGCGTCCAACTCAGGGTCAGATCCTGAAGTTATTCAAGCCGCTGAAGAGGCCATTTTGAGAATTCAGGAAGAGCAAGGAGAAGGGAATTAGATGTCTTCTCTGTTTTCAAAGACAATATCACTGCGGAAAGAGCTGAAAATTTCCGATTTGGAATTCACTCAGCTCAGGGATTTTATTTATGAGCAGGCGGGTATCTTTATTGCGGCTAACCGCAAGTATCTGCTTGAGAATCGGCTTGCTAACCGTTTGAAAGAACTAAATCTCAAGAGTTTTGGCGAGTATTATTCATACCTGCAATATGACCCGGGCAGAAAGGCGGAGCTTAATAAACTTTTCGAGGTGATCACCACCAATGAAACCAGTTTTTACCGCAACCCGCCGCAACTGAAGGTCTTTCAGACCAAGGTTCTGCCCGCGGTTCTTGATGAGTTGCGTAAAAAAAGACGCAAACGCCTGCGGATCTGGTCTGCCGGTTGTTCCACAGGGGAGGAACCGTACACTCTGTCCATGATCATTCATGATGTGCTTGGTTCTGAACTCAGCAGCTGGGATATCAAAATTACTGCAAACGACCTTTCCGAGCGGGTGCTTAAATCTGCACGCAGAGCCGTTTATAGTGAATATTCATTGCGTACAACTCCTAAACCCATCATTGCCAAGTATTTTGATAAGGATGGGAAACAGTATAAAGTAAAACCCTCAGTCAAAAAATTGGTCAGCTTTGGGCAGATCAATCTCAGTGATCGCATGCAGGTCAAACGTGTTGAACGTTCTGAAATTGTTTTTTGCAGAAACGTGATCATTTATTTTGACGAAGATATGAAGAAAAAAGTCATAAATGCCTATTATGATAACCTTGTTCCCGGCGGTTATCTTATCATCGGGCATTCCGAATCCCTGCACAATATTACCAGGGCATTCAAACCGGTTCATCATCCGGGAGCGATTATTTATCAGAAACTGGAATAGTAGTAGCTTGCGGTAGGATAAATCTTTAAAAAACTGCGGGCTGCTATGGAAAATAGTATTGATGAAAAGCAGTTAAGTGAAACTGCACCACCGGCGAAAGTTTACGCAATCGCCAACCAGAAAGGGGGAGTCGGCAAAACTACAACGGCTTTGACACTTGGAGAGGCTCTAACCAGACTTTCAAAGAAGGTTCTTGTTATTGACCTTGATCCTCATGCCAATGCCTCAGTACATATGTCGTACTTTCCGGAAACTGTTACAACATCGGCTCATGATCTGTTTTTTGACAATGCCGATTTCAAGCTCCTCTGGGGCGAAATCGTTAAAAAGCGTGAATGGGTAGGCTTTGACTTTGTCCCGGCCAGCATTCGGCTCTCAGAGCTGGAGGTTGACCTTAAGGATCGAAAGAATAAGGGAATGGTACTTTCCAATTCGTTGGAGGAGATCAAGGAATATTACGATTATATTTTGATCGACTGTCCGCCCCATGTGGGAGTCCTGCTGGTTAATGCCATTGTGGCTGCGGACATTGTCCTGATTCCCATTCAGACGGATTTTTTGGCCCTTTACGGTATTCGTTTGCTCTTTGATACGATTAAAATTTTGAACAAGGTGCTGCCCAGTCCGGTAAAATTCCGGGCTTTACCTACCATGTATGACGGTCGGGCGGGGGCTTGCAGAAAAATTTTGAATTTGATCAGGAGAAAGCTTGGGGATAAGGTTTTCTGCACTGTTGTCCACATGGACACCAAGTTCAGAGAAGCTTGCGCCAGCGGAAAGACTATTTTTGATATAGATCCTTCCACGCGAGGCGCTTTAGAATATATGCAGTTGGCAAGAGAGATAGTCAGAAATGAAGACGCCTGAAGAATATTTTGTTGAAAACGTTAACCTGCCAAGCGAAGAAAAGCAGGCCGGAAACTACACTGATGCCGAAAAAGCCTTTATGGATAAATATGTCGGTATAGGTGGTGCGGCTGCTTTAGATAATATGCAGCGGGTTGATCCGCGTGGAGATGCAGCCCTTCCCGGGTTCGGTTCCAGTCCGGTTGACGATTTCGGAGGGGAAGGAAGCTCTGCCGACTTTGAAGAAAAGCTCATGGAAGAGGATGAGATCCAACTGGTAAGTTTTGTTGTCGGAGACCGTGAATATGGACTGCCTATTATGGTTATTCAGGAAGTGGTCAAAAAAATACCGGTTACATTGCTGCCAGCTGCGCCACGTTTTATGCAGGGTATCATCAACCTTAGAGGCAGGGTTACACCTGTACTCGACCTGAGGCATCTGCTGGACGACGGGATGGGGGTTCAGGATAAATTTGTAGTTATCTGCAGACATAAAGGTTTACAGATAGGTTTGGCCATCAGCGCAGTCAGAACCATGTATCGTGCGGATAAAAAAGATATGGTTTGGGGTGTGGAATCCGAAATAGGTGTGAGCTCTGATTTTCTGCTCGGTCTTTATAAAAATGGAGAAAAACTGGTCAGTGTTCTTTCCGTGGATCGGCTGGTGGAACAAATTTTAAAGAATGAAGGAGAGGGAAATGCCTAAACATATTCTGATAGTGGACGATTCAAAGACTGTAAGGAACCTCGTCGCCTTCATTATGAAAAAGGAAGGATTCAAGGTTACAACCGCAGAAGACGGACTGGACGGTCTTGAAAAGCTCTACAGTCTCGACAAAGTGGATCTGATTATTTCAGATGTAAACATGCCTAGAATGGACGGTTTTACTTACATCAAAACAGTTCGTGAGCAGGATATATACAAGGATATTCCTATAATCGTGCTTTCAACTGAAGGTCAGGAAAAAGATATTCAGACTGGCTTAAGCCTTGGTGCCAACCTGTACATGGTTAAGCCTGCTCAGCCTGAAAAGATGGTCAAGAATATTAAAATGCTTTTAGGATAGTTACCTAACAGTCCCTGTGGACTGCCGCTGGATTTGACTGCAATTGACGTATGCAGAAGAACTTTAAAGACAGGGGGCTCTAGATGAGCCAGGATTTCATGGATCCTGAAATTTTTGCTGATTTTATCATTGAAGCTAAAGAACATCTCGAAACTATTGAGCCCAACTTGCTTGAGCTTGAAAATAATCCCGAGAATCTTGATCTTCTGAATGAAATCTTCAGGCCGATGCATTCGCTTAAAGGTGCTTCGGGTTTTCTTGGGTTGAATACCATTAATGGTTTGGCCCACAGGGCTGAGAATATTCTTGATGAACTTCGCAAGGGCGAAATTGCGGTAACATCCGAAATTATGGATGTGATTCTTGCCGCTACGGATTTGCTACGTCAAATGATTGATAATCTGGACGAGCTTGGTAATGAAGGTGAAGTCGATACCTCCATCACAATTGAAAGGATTGATGCTATCATGTCCGGTGAATCTCCCGCTCCTTTACATCCGGAAGAAGCTGTTGCCGAGCCGGAACCCGAGCCGGAACCTGAACCGGAACCCGTGCTGGAAGAGGTTGAACCGGTTGAGGAATATTTTGAAGCAGAAGTTGATTCGCCGCAGACACAAATGGTGCAGGAGTCCAATATGGCCGAAACAGGACGTAAACAGGCTTTTCAGTACGTAGCTATCGTTAATGAGGAAGCCGAACCCTACAAACTTACCACTGTAGGGGAAGGGCATCTGGCAGATTTTCTTGAGGAAGCCCATGAAATTATTGAAAATTTGACCAACGGTTTGCTTGAGCTTGAACAAGACCCTGATGGTAATGACGATCTCATTAACGATATATTCAGATATTTCCATAACCTGAAAGGTAACAGCGGAATTATCGGTTTTCGTGAGCTTAATTCGTTGACCCATGAAGCTGAAACCCTCTTGAATAAAGTTCGCAAGGGTGAAGCTTCTGCAAACCGGTCCATGATTGATCTGTTACTGGCGGTTGTTGACGGAATTGAATCACTCATAGCTCATGTTTCACCGAAATCAGGTGAAGTTCAGCCTCTTGACATCGATCAACTCGTTAATCCTCTGCAGGAAGCAGTAGAGAAAGGCGAGGTTATCACTGCTGATGTGCCGGAAGAAGATGAGGCAGCAGATGAAGCTGCAGCTGAGGATGAACCGGAAGAAGAACTGGAACCGGCTGAAGATGGTCTGGACCCTGAAGATGTGGTTATTTTTGAACAGACTGTCCACCAGCAGCTTGATAATATCGATCTGGCTCTGGCCACTCTCGCCGATGATTCCGGACAGAAAGATTATATTGATGGACTGTACCGAAGCCTTGTTTCTATTCAGAATTCAGGCGGTTACATGGGCTTTGATAGCCTGCGTGAATATGCTGAGAGAACGGCCGGACTGGTTGATCAGGCACGGTCTTCCGATATGGATTTTGGGCTGATGCTTGACCTGCTGCGTCAGGAATGCGGCATTATCTCTGAAATGATTGATTCAGCTGTAGCAGAGCTTAAAGGCGGAGATGATTCTTCTGCGCCTGAATCCAAGCCTGAGCCTGAGCCTAAGCCTGAACCTAAGCCTGAACCTAAGCCTGAGCCTAAGCCTGAACCCAAGCCTGAACCCAAGCCTGAACCTAAGCCTGAACCTAAGCCTGAACCCAAGCCAGCAGCTAAGCCTGAACCCAAGCCAGCAGCCAAACCAGCGGCTAAGCCCGCTGCCAAACCTGCAGCTAAGGCCAAGACGGCAACAGGAGCACCTGCTAAAAGTAAGCCCAAGGCGATGTCCACCATCAGGGTAGATCACCAAAAACTTGATCACCTTATGAACCTGATTGGGGAGCTGATTATCAGCAGGGGCCGGTACACCATGCTGGCACGAGGTCTTGAAGAAGGGCATCTCGAAGTTCCGGTTGTTGCCCAGCAGCTGACTGAAACGACCTATGCTCTTTCGAGGATTTCCGACGACCTGCAGGATACCATCATGAAGGTACGCATGGTCGCGGTGCAGACCGTTTTTTCCAGATTTCCGCGTTTAGTTCGCGATCTTAGCCGTAAGAGCGGCAAAAGGGTCGAGTTGATAACTGAAGGCGAAGAGACTGAACTCGATAAGAGTGTTGTCGAAGAAATCGGCGATCCTCTTGTACACTTGATAAGAAACTCTGTGGATCACGGTCTTGAGCCGGAGGAAGAGCGCATCGCCAACGGTAAGACCCCGCAGGGGCATGTCTGGCTACGCGCTTATCACAAGGGTAATTCCGTTGCCATTGAGGTAGAAGATGACGGTCGGGGAATCGATCCTGATAAAATGCGTAATGTCGCTATCAAGAAGGGGCTTATTTCACCTGAAGAAGCCCGTAACCTTGATGACCGAGAAGCGATTGAACTGATTTTCGCTCCGGGATTTTCCTCCGCGGAAAAGGTTACCGATATTTCCGGACGAGGTGTGGGTATGGATGTTGTGCGTAACAACATTAAGGATCTTAAGGGCAGTGTTCACATTTCCTCTGAAGTGGGCAAGGGCTCTAAATTTACTCTGACACTGCCGCTGACTCTGGCGATCATTGATGCGCTTATGGTCCAGATCAACGGTGCCAACTACGCTATTCCTCTTGATGCGGTTTCCGAAACCACCAAGATTGAGGCTGAAAGACTCACAGAAGTTAATAACCGTAAGGCAGTCACCCTTCGTGGCGAAGTCCTCGGTATCGCTGAGCTTGCCGAATTACTGGAACAGCCGGTCAGTGACCCCGAACGCGAAGTTCTGCCGGTAGTTATTGTTCATGATAATGACCGCAGGCTTGGTCTTGTTGTGGACAGGCTGCTTGAGCGGCAGGAAATTGTTATCAAGCCGCTTGGAAATTACCTTAACGGCTTTGATCTCAAGGGAGTTTCAGGTGCGACCATCATGGGTGACGGTAGCGTTGTGCTTATCCTTGATCCCCATGAAATATACAGCATGGCGACCGTTAAAAGCGGTTCTATCCAGTAGTAAGCTGCCTCATATTAAAACGATAAATCCCCCTGCTGCTGACGCGGCAGGGGGATTACTATTGTGGTAAGCTGATCTGAAAAAAATACTGCTTCCCCAGCCGAAATAAGCAAACAGGGCTGCGGGATAGCCCCCACAGCCCTGTAGCAAATCTATAAACTGTCAATCCAGTTAAGAACTGTCCTCGAATATATTTTTTAGGATAGGCCCAGATATAGAGTCATGGTTCCGGCCATGAGTGTGGCATGGGCGAGAATAACCAGCAGAGGGGCGAGACCGAGTCCTATTTTGTGACGCATGGGTGTTTCGCTTTTCCACGTCACAATCCATATTGCACAGCAGGTAATGGTCAGCAGCAGCGATACGCCGAAGCTTAAGGCTACGGGAAGGTTGCTGATAAGAGCGGTGATGTTCGGACCGCATATGTAGTAGACTACACCGGCTGAAGCTATCATCTGCAAAATAGTCGGAAACAATGCCCAGCGGGCAACAACAGGCAGGCTGAATTTATAGTAATCACGCCCGAAATCGTCTTTGTTGCGTCTTAGCACCAGATAAAGTCCGGACGCTGCCGCAGAAAAGGACAAAGCCATGATCAGGTATATCCCGGCAAGGCATAATCCCGCTTTACTGGGCGGGCTCTGAAAGTAAGTATAAAATGGTACAGCAGGAACAGCCGGTGTTGGGCTCTCGATCTGCATTGTGAAGAACTTCTGCATGATCACAGTTGCAACGTATATAGTGGATACGCCGCCGATAGCACCAATCGATCCTAATAAGATATGCAGCGGTTTTTGCTTTTTAAGCTTTTTCCATGAAAATTTATACGGGATAAGCCCTGCCAGAGCGACTCCCAGTGAGATATAAAACATCATCGCCGGGGAGGAAGGGTTAATCATCCAGTCTTTGAGCCATGGTAGCTGGCGACAGAAGAATGCTCCGGCAGCTCCGAGGCAGAGAATAAACAGCAGGTACATGATCAAGGTCATGGTAATAATCTGCTGGGCAAGTTTGTCATAAAATACTTTTTTCCGTGCTTTTGCTGTAATTTCGAGGATTACAGCCATGATCGGGGCGCCGATGGCAGTAAGAGTGGCGAAATCGATCAAAGCCTTGGGCAGCATCTGGGCACTCACCATTGCTGTGAGTTGGATGGTTTCCATGGGGATGTTCATATTTACATTCCTTCAATAAGTTTTTAAAAACTTCTTTTGTGAGAACTTTTGCCTTAATTTTGCACGGGACGCAAGGGCGAGAGTCTGTTCATTATGTAAAAGACCAGATATGCTTGCCAAATCTGATTAAGTGGCCTACTTTAAATCCGTTGAAACTTGAACCAAATTCACCAGTTAGATTCAACATGCTTCCCGGAGAATATTTGATGCAGTATTTACGAATCCTTCTTGTTATAATTCTTGCTTTCGGCGTTTGCGGATGTTTTGCAGCCAAACAGCCTGAAAAGCCCGCATGGGGCGGAAGTGAAGAGTGGCGCCTTAAAAGTCTTGAAGAAAATTTTCTTAATTTTAAGGAAGGACTGCGTCAGCAGAATGACTTGATTGAAAGCAACCACAAAGAAACTACCGCCCAGATAGAAAAGATAGAACAGCGGATGACCGAATTGGACAACTCTCTAGCTGAGCTCAAAGAAAACCAGCAAAAGATGATGGCCATGAAGGTGGAAGAAGAAATTACACCTGTAGAAACTGTTGTGGCTGAAGAAGTTGTTATGGGTGGCACTACCAGCAACGAGGAAAAACCATGGATGGTGGTGCCTGGAGAAAAGAGTACAGTCGATGGCGTAACAGCTAAAAAAGCAGCACAGACCCAAGTCTCAGCTCTCAGCGGGGAAGAACTGTATCAGGAAGGCGTGCGGCTGGTGATGAATGATCAGCCTCTTAAATCCCGTAAGCTTCTTGAACAGTATCTTTCCCAGAATCCTTCATCCAAGCTTGCGCCTAATGCTTTGTACTGGATTGGTGAAACTTATTATTCCGAGAAGAGTTTTGCGCAATCCATTCTTAAATTCAAGGAAGTCAGTAGACGTTTCCCCAAATCCGGGAAAGTTCCTGCCGCTATGCTTAAAATCGGGCTTGCCTACGATAAATTGGGTGACCGAGAGAATGCTGTTTTTTATTTACGAACTCTGATTGAAGATTATCCTAAGTCCGATCCCGCAAAAATCGGACGGGAACGTCTGCGCGCCATCGAAGGTTAGCCTAAACGGCGGCGCTGGTGGGTAATTTACAGGAAGAATACTTTGCCTGTCTGGCCTTGCGTTATACCGCAGGACTGGGGCCGAAATCATGGTCCGCCATCTTGCGTCATTACAGCTCCGCGTACGAGGGACTGAAAGATGCTGGCAATTGGCCGTCGCTAAGGCTTGCATCGGAAAAAAGTTCAAACGCGGCAATCAAGGAACTTTGGCGTACCAAGGCGGAAGCTGAATACCGCGCTGCTATGCGTCTCGGGTTCGGAATTCTCCCGTGGAGCCATCCTTCGTTTCCCGCTTTGCTGAAAGAATTACCTGATCCACCCACCTGTCTTTATTATTTCGGTGATCCACAGTTGCTTGGCAACCCCGCCGTAGCTATCGTGGGTTCCAGAAATAGCGGAAGGTTGGGGCAGGAGTATGCTGCCCGGATTTCAGCTGATCTTTCCAAATGCGGAATCACCGTCATATCAGGTTTTGCTAAAGGTATTGATGCATGTGCCCATGAAGCGGCCTTGCTTGAAATCGGTTCCACAATCGCGGTTATGGGAACAGGGCTTGATGTTGAATCATATCCCCCGGATAGTGAGTGGCTTCGCAAACAGGTGATTGAATCAGGGCTGCTTCTTTCAGAATTTCCGCCGGGAACGAAACCTTTCGCACGAAATTTCCCTTTCCGTAATCGTCTTATCAGCGGCTTGAGCAGAGGAGTTGTTGTGGTGGAAGCTGAAGGGATCAGTGGAAGCCTGATCACCGCCCGGCTGGCCGGAGAACAGGGAAGGGAAGTCATGGCTATGCCCGGTCCCTGCGGTCACAGCAGTTTCACTGGATGCCTGCAACTGATAAAAGACGGCGCGGCACTTGTAGAAAGTGCCGATGATGTATTAATGAATATCGGACATACCCTTGAAGTGACAGGAGATTCTGCGCCGATGACGGCTGCCGGGGCTAATCGCAAGGCCCCGCCTGAGAAAATGCGTTCCGGTAGGCAAACTGACCATGCCGGATCTACGCAAAACAATGAACAGGGCGCTATCTCGGTCGATATTATAGAATTGAAGCCTCCCGAGTCGGATATCGCAAGGGCTCTTGGAAGTGGCGGAAAGTTGCATATTGACGAAATTTCCCGTGCGGCGGGACTTGAGGTATCCGTAGCCGGAGCCGTGATACTGGGCATGGAAGTAAAGGGAATGGTTGTGCGCTTTCCCGGCATGTACTATGATCTTAAACGTCGCTGATACGGGGCGATTATTTTGAATTTTATTAGGAGAAGTCCGACTGATGCAGAAAATTCCGGTTAAACTTGCGGCTCCGGGCATGAAGCTTGCCAAGCCGGTTACACGAGACAACGGCATGGTAGTTCTGGCCGAAGGTCTTGAACTGACCGATGGTATTATCCAGAAACTGGAATCCATGGATGTTGAACGCATAGTTGTAAAAGGAAACCCTGTCGATCTGGGAGATAACGATAACTCCTCGTGGGCCAAGAAATCTGAACGGATGGACCATCTCTTCCGCCGCTATGCAAAAGACAAATGGATGTTCCGGGTCAAAGGATTTTTCAAGGAATATTTCGACCTCAAGGCCGCAGCCCAGAAAGCTGAAGAAGAAGCTTGCAGACTCGCCGAGGAGCAAGCCGCTGCAGAAGCTGCAGAAGCCGCTGAAGCCGCAGAAAACGGGGAGGAAGCATAGATGGTTGCCCAGGATCTTAAAACCAGCGTAAAGGGGCAGATTCTTTCTACCTCGGACCTGCCGACCCTGCCTTCGGTGCTTGATGAGGTGACCAAGCTTGTTGATGACCCAAATTCCTCCACCGAGCAGGTGGCGAAAGTAATTTCACGGGATCAGGTCTTATCTGCCAAGGTCCTGAAAATGGTTAATTCGCCCATTTACGGTTTCCCGGGCAGGATTACCACTATCCAGCATGCTCTTGTGCTGCTCGGACTTAACGTAATTCGCGGGATAATTATCTCCACATCCGTATTTGATATGATCCAGCAGGCCATGGCCGGACTTTGGGAGCACAGCATTGGATGTGCGATTGCCAGTGGAGCCATAGCAAAGGCTGCCGGGTTTGAAGATCCGGAGGAGTTTACCGTTGCCGGATTGCTTCACGATCTGGGCAAAGTTGTTACTGCGGTACAGTTGCCGGAACTTAATGAAGCGGTACGCATGACGGTGAAGGAAAAAGATCTGACCTATTACGAGGCAGAGCGCCAGATTCTTGGATTCGGTCATGACCGCATTAATGCGTGGCTGGCAAGGCACTGGCATCTTCCACCTAATGTCCGTGAGGCTATGACCTATCATCATCACCCGGATCGCGCGCAGTTCTATCAGCAGACCGCAGCTGTGGTTCATGTCGGTGATTTTCTGGTTCGTCTCTTTGAGTATGGCAACGGTGGTGATGACCAGATATCCTATTTTAAACCAGCTTCCATGAAAATTTTAAAGCTGAAGATGCGTGACCTTGAGCCGGTGATGGATGAAATCTCTGATAAGTTCATGGAGATTTCAGATTTTGGCTTTTAATTAAGTTATTTTTTTCGTAAAACTGTGAACCGTGGTCCTCTATAGCTTTGACGAGTCAGAACTGTTGATGTTAAGACTTAGCCCATGGATATAAATAAGGATCACTGTCAGATGGGACCAGCAAAGCATCGAGCCATTCTGGTTTCTCCAGATAAAGCCCTGCGAGACCTTCTATATGAAATCTGGTCGCCTGATATGCTGGAGTTTACCTGCTATACGGAAGCCTGTGGGGCAGTAGAGGATTTGTTCAATGATCCTCCGGATCTGCTTATAGTGGATAACAGGGTTGAAGATGTTCCTGCAAAGGAACTGGCCCGGCTGGTTAAGAGCGAGAATGTTTATCGCCAGCTTCCAGTCATAATCTGCCTCGACGAGAGTGACCTGCAGCGTACATGGGACTGGAACGAGATAGAGGTGGATGATTTTCTGATCCGGCCTTTTTTCATGCCCATTGTCCGTGAAAGAGTGAACCTGACTCTTTGCAGGGCTTTGCGAGCCCTTGATGCGAACCCTCTTTCAAAACTGCCCGGCAATACTTCCATCATTCAGCGCATTCAGAATCTTATTGACCGCGAGCAGGATTTTGCTCTCGCCTATTGCGACCTTGATCATTTCAAGTCCTTTAACGATAAATACGGCTTTTCGCGCGGCGATGAGGTGCTTATGATGAGCGCCCGCATCATCGTTAATACCGTGAAAGGTTTTGCCGGTGAGCAGACTTTTGTAGGTCATGTAGGTGGTGACGATTTCGTGATTATCACTTCCCCGGATATTATTGAAGAAGTCTGCCAGCGGATAATTTTTTCTTTCGACGGCATCGTACCCAATTTTTACGATGTGGAAGATAGACAGCGCAAATCCATTGTTTCCAAAGACCGTCAGGGTAATACACAGACCTTTCCGCTGATGGCCATTTCCATTGCAGTAGTGTTTAATCTTAACGGTAAAATGAAGCATTTTGGTGAAGCTTCAGCAATTGCCATGAATCTTAAGAAAAAAGCCAAGGAAAATCCCAAGAGCAGTTATGTCCTTGACCGCAGGCATGCCTAAAGATTTACCGGAATATGCACAGGTCTTCATGACCTATCTGGATGTGGAAAAACGAGCATCCGCAGCTACACTACGCTCATATGCAAAAGACCTTTCCCAGTTTGAAGAATTTCTGGAAACACACAACGGAAGTTTAGCAGAACCTGGAAGTATAACCTCTGATCAGGTGCGCGGGTTTCTTGCCCGGCTGCATGGTCAACGCCTTGCTAAATCGACTCTATCCCGCAAACTTTCCTCCTTGCGTTCCTTTTTCAAATACATGGTTAAGCACCGGTTTATTGATAATGATCCCATGGTCGGGATCAGGAATCCTAAGCAGGAAATACGTCATCCCCGTTCGCTCAATGTGGATCAGGCCGTTAACCTGATGGATGCGCAGGTTGGGGAAGAACCGGCGGATAAGCGGGATCTGGCACTTGCTGAAATGCTCTACGGATCAGGACTTAGGGTGAGTGAAGCCATTTCTCTTGATTTATTCGATGTGGATACTTCAAGCGGGGTGGTCCGTGTTTCCGGTAAAGGAAATAAAGAACGCTTATCTCCGCTGAGCGACACATCATGCCGGGCTGTGAATGATTATCTTGCCGTACGCAGCGAACTTGGTCCGTCCCTTGAAGAACAGGCCCTTTTTGTGGGTAACCGCGGTGGAAGGCTGAATCGCAGGCAGGTTAACCGCATCCTCGCCCGTATGGCGGAAACAGCCGGACTTCATGAGGGAGTGCATCCGCACATGCTGCGACATAGCTTCGCCTCGCACATGTTGCAGTCAGGGGCCGATATGCGTTCGGTTCAGGAACTTCTGGGACATGAACATTTGAGCACAACCCAGCGTTACACCCATCTTAATCTGCAGCAGATAATGAATGTTTATGATAAAGCGCATCCTTTAGCCGGTAACCAGTCCCCGGATTCAAGTAAAGATGAGGAAGACAAATAAAATCAGGCCGGTTTGAGATAGTATTTTGTAAATAGTTGTGTTAAGCAAAAATTAACTTAACAATTCCGGAGGACGTTTAATGAAAAAACAAACCGCAGCGGCAGTTACAAATGCAATTAATGACAAGAGCGAAGAAGCCCGTAAGGACGCCTTGTTTGAACTCCGTAGCCTGAAAAAAGATCTGGCTCAACTCGAGAAAGAACTTTCCTCCAAAAAATGTGTGATCGAAGACCCCGCTTTTGATCTGGTCCACAGTGCTTTTGAAATTTTCCGTCACACTCAGGTGATGGCAGAGAATAGAAAACTTACTGCCCAGATTGATGAGAGTCTTGAGAAGGCATCGTTCAAGGATTATCTCGATGCAAAGGGGGCCCGGGTGCTTAAAAAGCCCGAAGGATGGCACTGGATTTCCCCACAGGGCGAGATGCATTATTTAGGTGAATCTAACGACACTCAGGCTGCCGCTGAGAAGTTGGAATCTCTCATTACAAAGCGTAAGAAACCGGTGGCAAAGAAAGCGGCAAAGCCGGCTGCTAAGAAGGCAGAACCCAAAAAGGATGCTGCTTCAAAAGCAGAGCCGAAGAAAGAAGATAACAAAGCGGCTGAAAAGAACTAAATTTTTAGCTCACAATATAAAAAGGGCGTTTCGCAAAATGCGAAACGCCCTTTTTAAAAGGTTTATCTTGAATTAATTTCTTTTGCATAAATAAAATTATATGAAGTATATAAATTGTTAAATGCATATTTAGGATAAGTGTTATTTTTACTTTGCATTAGCTGGATACGATTGAATCTAAACGTCAAATGTATTAAAAAATGTATTTTGTAAAGTAAATATATAGTTTTGATAGATTGTTTATGTACTAATTATATGAATGGGGCTTTGATAAGCGAATAATTGATATGAGTATTAATGCGACATTAGTAGATTCAGCAATCAACTTTGCTACAAAGGTTAATAGTTCCGAATTTTTTGTGGGCATTTTAGGTGGTATAATTGCAGGTCTGCTCGTGCCATGGTTAGTAATAATGTTTCGCTACATGTCAGGATTAGTGCTTATTTTTCGTAAGGAAGCTAATATTGCTGGAGTTTATGACTGTGAGTATTATATCCCTTGGAAGCCAGATGGTGAAAATGTTATTTATGAACGGATTGTGTTATTCAAGCTTGGAAAGCACTATTATGGTTTTCTAATCAATAATAGTGATGATCCTCGCTATAGGAAGCTTGAAAAGCCAGGTCTGAGGCTTAAGGGAGAGGTCTTCATTTATCGCAACTTCATTGGATGGTGGATACATCCGTATACCGGAGACAATACTCACGGTGCTTTTAATATTGAAATTGATGTCGGAGGAAAAGTTCACCAAGGTAAGTGGAATGGAGAAAGCACAACATATAATAAGATATTAGAAGGCAGATGGATCTGGAAAAGAACAGGTGTTCATTATAGCGTGTTTAAACTTATAAAGAATCGTTTTTTTGGTTATTAACTATGACTATCTTTCATACAAAAATTGATGATGATGCAGAAGAATATATGTTGAACCTAAGTCAATTTGACAGTAAACATTTAAATTTCGTTTTTAATTCTGCATACAAATTTAATGAACCATCAATGCAAATATCAAAATTGCAGGCGACTGCTTTGCAGTTTTTTATAAAAGCAAATAATTTTAAAAATATTGTTGAAGTTGGAAGTTTTGTCGGGTTTAGTGCCTTTTCCATGGCTTGTGTAATGGAACCTTCGTCAGAATTAGTGTCTATTGAGATAGACGAAGAACACCATAAACAATCAGAATTAAACCACTACGAGTACCTACGAGATTGTCAACAAGCAAGAGGGGCGGTACATAATATAAGTTTTGTTAATTCAGATGCAAAAGATATTTTGCCTAGAATATACGATTATATCAAAGATATTGATTTGTTTTTCCTAGATGGGGATAAAGAGAACTACTGTTATTATTTGAATTGGGCGGAACTAAATCTTAAGTCTGGAGCTTATTTCATCGTTGATAATGCTTTGTTTAAAGGGGGGGTCTTAAACAACAATGGCAAATATGCTCAAAATATTCGCTTAATGACCGAGAAACTTTATCGCAGTGATGCGTTTGATTATTTTTTTCTGCCTGTTGGTGATTGCATGATAGTTGCAAAAAAAAGATAAATTGAATGTTTTCGGTATATGTAGAAGCCAAAAAAAAGGCGTTCCACATTGTGCGGAACGCCTTTTTTTATTTTGGGAGAATCAGCTTAACGTGCGCAGGCGCGGTCAAATTCAGCTTTGAGATCAGTGAAGAGTTGTTTAACTGAAACAATCTTCTCAGTTCTCCAAGCGTTGGAACCGGCGAAGGCGAAGCCGTTTTTCAGCTTGCCACGCTGAGCATTGATCAGTGCGGAAGCAATGCAGTAGGGGCTGTCCTCTACCTTGCAGCTTTTAATGCAGTGGAACGGGCATTTGAAAGGAGACTTTTTGCCATCGGTTACCGCTTGCAGGAAGTCGTTGTTCACGGCCCTGCCGGGGAGTCCCACCGGACTCTGAATGATAGCCATATCTTCTTTGGTGGATTTTACGTATGCCTGTTTGAATTCATCATTTGCGTCGCATTCGTGGGTAGCTACAAAACGGGTTCCCATCTGGACCCCGGCTGCTCCCATATCAAGAAACTTACTGATATCTTCGCCGGAATAAACGCCGCCCGCGGCGATAACCGGGATTGTCCGGCCTGTTTTATCTTCAAAGGGCTTAACTGCTTTAATTACTTCCGGGAGTATGTTTTCGAGTGCGAATTTGGGATCGTTGAGCTGCTCGCGTTTGAAACCGAGATGACCGCCGGCCATGGGGCCTTCAACTACGAAAGCGTCGGGAAGGTAGTCGAATTTGGAAATCCATTTTTTGCATATAATGGATGCTGCGCGGCCTGATGAAACAATGGGAACCAGTTTGGTTTTTGCTCCATCATGCAGATATTTAGGCAGGTCAAGCGGCAGTCCTGCACCGGAAAAAATCACATCTGCTCCTTCTTTTACGGAAGTGCTGACCATGTCCGCGAAATTGGACAGGGCAACCATGATGTTAACACCGAGGATGCCGGAGGTCATTTCTTTGGCTTTTCTGATTTCTTCGGCCAGAGTGTCAATATGTGCTCTTGCGTGATCTTTACCACCATTTTTGTTGGTAAGGCCGATCATTGCAGCGGCGATAACACCGATGCCGCCTTCTTTGGCAACAGCTGATGCAAGGCCGGAAAGAGAGATTCCCACGCCCATGCCGCCCTGAATGACGGGCACTTTGGCAACGAGATCACCAATCTTAAGCTGAGGAAGATTCATGTTAAAGTTCTCCTGTGACTTGTATATTTAAGAGCTGCCCCGTAAATTAAACAATACTGACTGCAAAAACGCTTTGCGGCAGGTAGCTTTAAAAAGATACATACAGCGGTGTATTTATTGTTCAGAGGCAACTTTGGAGTCCGAGAAAAGTTTTTTCCTGTATGAGGTGTAAAGTCAAGCTATTTTTGACTGTAACAAGTAGGTAACGCTACGTAGAAGTTGTTTTTTGCAATGTAAAATATATACATTCTTTAGTGTATGTAATTCTCTGCAATCATTTCAGCAAAGTACATGGAGCTGGTGAAAGCTGGAGATATAGCGTTAAGAATATGCACACTCTTTGTATCATTTTTGACAAGAAAGTCCATAACAAGTTCGTTACGTTTTAGATCTACCAACTGCGGACGAATTCCGACTTTGGTTGAACTTTCAAGGTCTTCGGGGGAAAGTTCTTTGACAAGCTTCTTCGCGTCATTGAAAAAATATTTAAAAAAATATTTGCGGGGTTCTTCAAAGGTCACTGAGCGAAATTTTTTGTTCTTGAAAAACAGGATGGCATCGCGAACCATGATCTCAAAGGCTTCGGTGTCCAATCCGCTAAGAATACCGTAGTTCTCACGCCCGAAGGCGGGAATGGCTGTAGGGCCGAGGTACACATCGCCGCTTGCACTGCGGGTAAAGTGGATTCCCAAAAAAGGATTTTTAAGGTTGGGGACCGGATAAATACTGCCTTTGATTATGTGCGCTTTTTCTTTTTTTAATTTTTTGTAGATGCCTTTGAACGGTATGAGCCGGTAACCTTCACCGAACCCGAAAGGTCTGGCGACCTGATCGCTGTATGATCCTGCACAATTGATGAACATACCGCAGCTTATTTTGCCTTTGTCTGTTGTTATGGTGTTGCTGCCATCCGTAGTAATGAATCTTGTGCCGAGCATGAAAGATACTTTCCCACTTTCTATAAGGTCATCATACAGTGACTGCATAACTGCGCGCGGGTTTACTACTGCAGTATAGTGAGAAAACAGTGCCTTGGAAGTTGTTTTTGCATTCGGTTCTATCGCGGCAAGTCTTTTCTCATCAATAATTTCTACTTTGGCTCCGTTGGCCGTGGCCCGGTCATACAGCTCTAGCAAGGTGGGAATTTCTGATTCGTTGCGGGCTACAATTACCTTGCCTGTCTCAAGCAGGGGCAGCCCTTTTTCCCGGCAGTATTCCTTCATTTTAAAGTTACCGGAAAGGCAGGATACAGCGCGCAGACTGCCGGGAGCATAGTAGATACCGGCATGCAGAACTCCGCTGTTACGGCCGGAGGCGTGTCTTGCTATTTCTGGCTCCTTATCAATGATCAGGATATCCTTATAGCCTCTGGAAACGAGTTCCCGCGCAATTGTAAGCCCTACGATACCGGCCCCGCAGATCATTATTCCGGTAGTTTTCATCATTTATATCCTCAGCTGCCGCATGCTTCACGATAAGAGCACCACTGGCACATATGGGAACGTACTGGTTTGAATTCATTTTCTGTCAGCATATTCTTAATGATCAGCTCGGTCAAAGCCGGGATCTTTCTTTCAATGATATCTTCGCGCTCTTCATCACCGGTCTTGGAATCGAATAATCCCATCTCACGGCCGTCTGTGACCAGCTCTACCAAGGCCGCCTGCCGGGGCATTTCTCCTGATGTGCGATGATCCATAAGCAGATAGAGGGGAAGTTGCAGGCTGTCCGCAGAATTCTTAATCTTTTCCAGAAACGGAGTCCCGTCGTGATAGATGGCCTGAGGATCATCCAGCACCGGTCCCCAGATTGATTCATCGTCCCAGAATGATTTGCGGGGCAGATGCAGCCGTCCGGTTTTGTAATCGAGTACGTACCGTTCTCCTGCACGTTCATCCACCCGGTCGATCCTACCGTGAATGAGGACATTAAAATCATCCAGTTCCATCTCAGCCTGTGAATCAGATTCCAGCTCCACTATTTTGGTCGGTTTTAGATTTTTAAGAAACAGGGCCAGCCTGTTTTTGCCAGCTTGTTCAAGAGATTTCTTAATGTCGTAAGCCAGATTAGGATATAGTGAATCCCGTTCGAGGCGGAGCATGAATAAATCCTGCAATTGCTCGGCATCCAGATCGTTTTTGCTGATGTCTTTATTCAGGTGCGGTTCCAGAAAATCTTTGAGCACGGAATGGATAAGATCTCCGAATCCGGCTCTGTCCCCGTCCTGATCAACGGTTACGCTTTCGCGTACATTAGAGAGATAACGGAAAAAGAATTGTTTGGGACAGCCCACGTAGCAGTCTATTGCCGACGGAGAAAGCCCTTTGAATTTTAGCAGATTCCGCAGCTTGTCCTGCAAAGGTTCTTTGGGGATGGCCGGGGGCGCATTGACGATAGCACCTACCGGGAAATTGACCGCCTTCAAAGGGAAGTCTTCACCCGGAGTGATGATCTTTCCGCCCTGTTGCTCCATTTCCCAGAGCAGTTGTTCCACAAAACGGGAACGAATGGACTTTGAATCAAGCAGTCCGGGTTGCACACCGCTCTGGTAAAAAATGCAGGATTCCTCGCTGCCCATGATTAACCGGTAAAAGTTGTAAGTGGCGACTGATTCCCTTTCCCGTGAATCAGGCAGATCCAGCAGATGACGCAGCTGGTCAGGGAGCAGAGGATCGTAGGGATCGGTGCCGGGAAGTTTGTCATCAACGGTATCAAGGATAAAAGTCCGTTTGAAGTTCAAAAGCCTGCTTTCCAGCATACCGAGAACCTGCATACCGGAGATAGGGTCTGGCTCAAAAGAGACTCGCTGCGATGAAAGCAGTTGCCGGAAAATGGAAAAGCACAGGGAACGTCCAAAGATCTCATTGCTGATGGAGCTTTCCCGCAGTTCGGGAATAACCTGATTCATGAGCCGGAACAGACATTCCGAGTCGAGCAGATAGCGGTTCCAGAGGGTGCCCCCGCGTTGGCGGAGCATTTCGGCCATGTTTTGCAGGCTGTCTGCAAGTTCGGAAAGAGTTTCAATATCCTTGAAGCCGTCTATACAGACCCGGACCGCCTCGGCTCGTAATTCTTCTGTGGTATCCGGGTTGTCCACCAGATTACCATTATCGTCACTGTAGACCGGGACGAAATCTTTTACATCCGCGTAGGGAGCGCCGTGACGCAGTGCGTTTTCCCATTGGTGAAAAATAGTCCGCAAGGGCTGATCGTCATTTACTTCAAGCATTTTCAGGTAGGGATGACGAATCAGGGCCAGAATATCCTTCCAATAGAAAGTATTTCCGCTGCGGTTTTCCTGCAATTTAAGGATTGCTTCCATCAATCCGTTCAGTGCGGAGCGTTCAAGCGGATAGCCCATACTGATGTTAACGTCCTGTTCCGGGAGATGGTGCATGACCGGAAGCAGCAGGGAAGTGTCCGGCAGGACCACGGCGCAGCCTTCAACCTTTTGCGAACAGAGTTCTTCGCGCATGGCCGAGAGCTGGGAATGGCGGTCGAATCCTTCAAAAAATTTAAGTTCCGGCAGATCACAGCTTCCTTCTGCGCTGTGGTCCGAAATGGCCTCAGCTTTCCAGTTTTGCAGCCAGTATCTGTGCTCTCGTACTGCGAAGTGTCCTTTGCTCCCTTCAGCAAGGCTCGGATCACTGTGCCAGATAACCTGCAGCCCCAGATTTTCCCAAAGATAATGGAAAAACATATCTTCGACACCGCTGACTCCGTAGAATCCGGCCAGATAGATTTTCCGCCCTTTGAGGATGTTATCCAGTCCGTGAAGATTTTCAATCAGGGTGCGGTTTTCCAGACCGGAAGTGGTCCACCCGCGTTTATCCAGTTCTTCCAGATAGCGCACGTAAATTATTTCCAGCTCTTCCAGCAGCGCGGCAGCCCATTCCATAACTTCGCCCTGTAGCATGGTCAGGTTGTGCGGTTTAATGTCTTGTCGCAATAAATCTTCC
This sequence comes from Maridesulfovibrio sp., assembly GCF_963676065.1. Lineage (NCBI taxonomy): Bacteria > Pseudomonadati > Thermodesulfobacteriota > Desulfovibrionia > Desulfovibrionales > Desulfovibrionaceae > Maridesulfovibrio > Maridesulfovibrio sp. Next base: position 2,119,493 of record NZ_OY780933.1, read on the forward strand.
AGCAGCGATGCCAGACGGGTGCCCCATGGAAAGAACAGTTGCAGGTCCGTGGGCATTTTGGAAAGCATGCCTGTAGATTCTGCACGCAGTTTTTCGATAATATCAAAGAGTAGACCGACCTGATCCAATTTACCTATCTTGCGCGGAGAGCGAGCGGTAAGTTTGGGAATCAGCGAGGAGACAAAATCGGAAAAAGAATAAATTTCCGGCAGTATGCACGGTTTGGGTAATTGCGAAGAGGCCGCAAGGGCTTTCTTCAAATAACGGGCCGGGCGGTGATGGGGCACAATTACCGTAACCCTGCTCAGGTCGCCGTCTGAATCATTAATTATAGTAGTGGCAAGATTTTCAATGAAATCTTCCTTCCACGAAATTATCTGTATGTTTTTTTTATTCATAGTATGCCTCTGGCGGCCCTGCCGGGAGCCTCTCCGAGGGCCAAAGAACCCTTTTGGAAAAGGGGGCTCTGGACTCTCCTAAAACTTTTGTTAGTTTAAAATTGTTACTTATTATAAATGTGATCTTGTATTTATTTTAAGTGGTGAAGCCCTGATAAAAAAAGGCTGTCAGCCGACAGGGGCATTTATACATTAACTTCTTTGGTGAATTTGCCGTCCAGGTATACCAGTAAACCCCGTAAGTCTTTTTCTGTGCCGTACATATCGCGCAACAATTTTAAGTATCTTTTTACCTGTTTTTCATTCTCGGGCGAGGGCTGGCCTGTCTTATATTCCACTACCAGCGCCCGTTTATCTTCAAGAAGCAGCAAATCGGCGCGATGGGTTTCGCCTTTGGCATCCATGATGGCCACTTCCGGCCTTCCGCGTTCTATGGCGGCGCGAACATCCGGGACGGACAAGGCCCAGAGCGCCATTTCCGTTACCTGCGGAACCAGCACTTCTTCTTCATCGGTAACAGCAGGGAACCTTGCAAAGGCTGCTTCGGCGGTGCGTCGGCAATCGGCTTCGTCATCGCCGCTGAGGATCAGGTTTTCCATGGCATTGTGGGCCAGTTCACCGCGCATTCGTGCATCATATGAGTAATCTTCAAGGTTATGGCGATAGACGCGCAGCCTTGGCAGCCAGCCCATAAGTTCCGGCTCGGGTAAGGCTTTTGAGTCTGCCGCGCAGAAATCATCGCAGGGGGGTGCTGCTTGATTTGGGGTTTCATCAAGCTCTGTACTGACCTGATCCTTTTGGGGGAGGGCGCCGTATTCCAGCAGGCCGGTGTCGTTGAATTTTCCATCAAGAATCATATCAATGGCGGTCAGAGCAGGGCTGACTCCTCGAGTTTTTTCCGATGGCAGAAATCCATAAAGCTCCTGCCCGGCGCGGGTCCATGCAACATAAAGCAGGTTAAGCTGCTCACTGAACATGCGGGTCCGGTTTTCGTAATAAATATCACCAAGAGCACTGCTCATGGGAGTGAGCATGGTCTGGCCGTCAATTTCAATATCCGCCAGTGATGTGTCGGGGCCGGATACGGACCAGTTATGAAAGGGGACCACAATGACCGGGAATTCAAGCCCTTTTGATTTATGAATGGTCATGATGCGCACCGCATTGACCGATTCAGGAAGGGGAACTTTTTCTTCTGCGGAGGATAGTTCCCAGAAATCAAGGAAGGCCGCCAGCGATGTTCCCCTTTTTTCTTCGGCAAGGTGAACCACCTCAAGGAAACGGCGGATGTAAAGTTCATCCTTCGTATATGTCTCAATGAGCTTGAAGCGGCTGACCATCTCGCTGGCAAGGTCGTAAGGGGTCATCAATCCTGATTTGCGCAGGAATGGAGAAATATGAGTGTTCCAGAAATCGGGGTACTCTTCGGAAAAGCGACGGTGCAGGGGCCCCTTATCACGGTCGGCAAGCCACTTGAAAAGATCTTCGTGCTCGATTCCTGAAATACTTCCGAAGATTTCCTTCCCACATATGAATTCCAGAAAAGCCAGATCGTCCTGCGGGTAATCAAGGAATTTAAGCAGGGAAACCATCTGACGCACGATGGGATGGCGGTCTAGTTGCAGGCTGTTTTCAGTTATCACCGGAATTTCTTTTTCCACCAGCCAGTCGCATACCAGTTGGGCATGGCCGTTGGACCTTACCAGAACGCAGATGTCCCGGTATTCGCGCCGAGGGAGAAGTTCATCCATTAGCCGGTCAAAATTACAGCGTGTTTCATCCACAATTTCCTGCGCGCTAGCTGCGAAAATTCTTTGCAGCCGTACGTATCCGCCTGCGCGGTCCTGTCCCGGAGGCAGTTGCTGCGATGCTTTTTCAAAAGAATAGGAAATCTTCCGGGCCAGTTCTATCTGTTGTTCTTCCGGACTGTTGGGATAGAGTTTTTCTGCGAGATCAAGTGTGAGATCATAATCCGCGAGGGCGTCGAAGAATTCGTTATTAAATTCGATAACGTTCTCAAGGCTTCGCCAGTTGTAATCAAGATTTGCGGGGGTGAATTCGGAAAGACCGCTTAGTTCAGGGTCCTGTCCTACTTCATCGAAAAGTTCGGAACATCCTCCTCGCCAGCTGTAGATCGCCTGCTTCACATCGCCTACATAAAAAAGGCTGCCCCGCTTGGATAGGCATTCTACAGCCAGTGGAACCATTGCCTGCCACTGGGCGAGGCTGGTATCCTGAAATTCGTCAACCAGCAGGTGGTGCAGTCGTGATCCCATACGACAGAATGCATCGGGCAGCGCGCTGCCTCCCTGAAGAACATAGCTCGCAACTTTGGGAAGATCCGCGCTGAGCAGCATGCCGTTGCGGGTTTGATATTCAATGATATCTGCCCGTATTTCTTCTACAATGCGTACGAAAGGAGCCAGCGCGTAAGCTCCGCGCAGGATGGTGGCTTTATCACGGTATTTCTCGTGGGCCTGTTTTAAGTCGCCGTATATCTTTTCGTGATAGGAGCCGATGTCGCCTTTAGATTTTTTATTGACGCAGTCTTCAAAACTGTCTTTGGTCAACATGGCTGATTCCTTGGGCAGGTCCATGAAATCAATTCCCGAAGCGTGAGCCAGATATTTTTTCAGATGCGCCGAAGCAGCCAGTTTGTCTGTGTCGATAAGTGCAGACAGATCGCGGACAGCTTTTTGAAAAGCGTCGAATTCAATCTGTAGCAGGCCCGCAATTTCCTCCTGATCGGTCAGCCGCGTTGCCGGGTAATCTATGATATGGGTCAGTATGGAAAGCAGGCGCATACGCATCTGTTCAGCCAGCCAGAATCCCTGCTTTTCTTCCTTCAGCACAAGACTGTCCACTGCGTCGTCCAGAAGTTCCTTACGCAGCAGATCGCCTTCTTCGCACTGAGCGAGAAATTTATTGAAGTTAGGTTCAAACAGGGCTTGCGGTTCAAACAGAAGTTCAAATTCCGGGCTGAGTCCCAGTTCAAGGGCGAAGATGCGCACCAGCAGATTCAGCAGGCTGTCGATGGTGCGGATGTTCAGTCTGTTATAGCGCTGTAGGATCGGGATAAGCTGTTTCTTGGCGTCGAGCGGCTTCCAGTCCGCGCCCAGTCCGTCTCCCTCGATATTTAGCGCCCGGTTTTTTAAGGAGCGGATAACGCGTTCTTTCATCTCCGCCGCGGCCTTGTTGGTAAAAGTTACGGCCATGATTTCCGGCCAGCAGTATCCTTTACCCTGCGAACTTTTACATACCGGGACGGAATCTTCTTCCTGCGCGCCGGCCAGCAGTGATAAAAAACGCGCGGTCAGTTCATATGTTTTTCCTGAACCGGCGGAAGCCTTTACTTGTTTCAGCATTTATTGTGTCTCCGACGGCTATCCGAGGGCCCTACCAGTGGCCTTAAACCTTTTTCCAAAAGGGTTTAAGAACCCCAAAACGTTTAATCAGGGCTTTGCCGCTTCGTATTTAAAAACGAAAATTAAATATGTACCAGATGATATCTATTAAAAGTTTTTGATCCTGCTGGATGCGCCGCAGGAGGTAAAAAAAGAAACAATTCTTCTTTCCATTACAATCATTAACACTGCGGAAATAATCAAAGTACTGCCGATATATCCGGTCCAGTCAAAACTTTCGTTCCACCAGAGCCATGCGAGGATGGCTGCAACTAACGGCTCGATGGTCGCAATTACCGAGGCTGCCGTGGGTTCAAGCCATCTGAGTCCTGCATAGTATACCGAGTAGGCCCCGTAGGTGCAGATTACTGCCAGTGCGATGAGACTTGTCCACGATGTCCCGGTCTTTGGTGTGAACTCAAAGAAAGGCAGTAGGCAGAGCGCTCCCACCGGCAGGGCGTAAAGAAAAATGGTAGGGGTGGTGTAACGCGCGAAGATTGTTTTGCCGTATATATAATAAAGAGCGTAAGTAAACCCGGAGGTCAGACCGAAAATTATTCCAGTCCAAGTGAAAGTCATTTCCTTACCGGTGCCGAAAATCTGGGGTCCGAGAGAAACACAGGCCACCCCGAAGATAGTAATCAGCATGGCGGAAATTTTCAGTGGGGTCATTTTTTCACCCAGCAGCAGCCACGACATAAAGGCCACCCATGCCGGAGCGGTGTAGAGCAGAACCGAGGCCAGGGCGGCTCCCACATCCTGCACCGCCAATTGGTATGAACCGTAAAAAATTGTCACACCCACAAATCCGAATATCAGAACCTGAGGCAGGTCTTTCAGATCAATTTTCACAGCTCTGATGCGGCAGGCATGGACAGCGAAAAGCATCCATGCGAAAATCGCTCTCCAGAAGGCGTTTTCAAGTGGTGAGACTCCCTGCTCGATGGGGAATTTGGATATGGGACCAATCAGTCCCCACATGATTGCGGCGCAGATGACAAAAATACAGCCTTTAATATTCACGGCAAATCCTGTTATATCGGAAAAGGTTGATTAGAGCCGTTCGGGAGCTTGAAAGTAAGTACTTGCTGTAAAAACGGCAGGTTGAATAAATTTCATCACGTCAGGTCAGTTGTATGCTGTTTCCTTTACAGCGTAAACCCTGCTGAACAGATTGGGGTGCTGATCCCTGACATAAAATGGACGATAATAAATTGAACGAAATAGAGAAAAGAATAGCTGAAGATAGCGATACCGGGATGCGTGTAGATAAGTTCCTGCTTAAACTGTTACCGGAGAGTGGATTGCGTGAACGCAGACGACTTATTGAAAATGGATTTGTCACCGTTAATGGTCGCAGCTGCCGCTCCGGTCTGAAAATATTTCCTGGTGCGGAAGTTGTATTGTTCGAGGCGGCTGAACGTAGCTGCGCGGTTGAGATTTTATCGCAGGTGAGAGTAGTAAAGCAGGCCGAAGCTTTTGGTGCGCTGTATAAACCGGCCGGTTTGCACTCCGCCGGGATTGCCGGAAGTCCCGAACCATCAGTGGAAGAATGTCTTAGCGGTATTTTTCCTGAACAGGACCCTATTCTAGCGAACAGGCTGGATTTTCAAACTTCGGGGCTGCTGCTGGTCGCTTTTGGTGTGGAGCGGGAGAATCAGTTCCGTGAATATGAAGATTCCGGCACGGTGGATAAAATTTATCACGCCAGAGTGCACGGAATTCCGGGCGATTCTTTCATAATAAAAAACAGGCTGGATACTGCCGATAGGAAGTGCACAAAGGTTCTCGAGGAAGAAGCTCCACCGCAGCGCTGGTCAAAGGTAACACCCCTGAAAAGTTTCGAGGATGGAACTTCGCTTTTAGAGGTGTGCATCGCTAAAGGAGCCCGTCATCAGATCAGGGCGCATCTTGCCCATGCTGGATTTCCCATACTTGGAGATTCCATTTACGGTTCTGACGATGGAGCCGAGCGTATGTTATTGCATCACCGGCAAATCCGGTTTCCGGGGTTTGAGGCGGAATGTGAGACGGGCTGGGAATAGAAAATCCCCTTGAAGCAATACTTCAAGGGGATTTTCTTTTAGTTAATTTATTCTTCTAGGATAACAGCAGGGCTTTTGCGAAATCCTCGCCGTTAAACGGTCTGAGGTCTTCCATCTTTTCACCCAGTCCTATGTAGGTGATGGGCAGCTTGTGCTGCATGGTTACTGATATCATGACTCCGCCTTTGGCTGTCCCGTCAAGCTTGGTAAGTATCAGTTCATCAACGCCGATTTCCTCGTTGAATATTTTGGTTTGCGAAAGGGCGTTCTGACCGGTGGTGGCATCAATGACCAGCACGCTGCGGTGCGGTGCTTCATCGTGCTTTTTGCCGAGGACCCGGCGGATTTTGCGCAGTTCTTCCATCAAGTTGGCCTTGTTGTGCAAACGTCCTGCGGTATCGAGCAGCATGAGATCGTAGCCGTTTTTGACTGCGTAATCGATGGCTTCAAACGCTACCGCTGCAGGATCGGAACCCTCTTCCTTGGCGTAAAATCCGGCACCGACACGGCGGGCCCAGACTTCAAGCTGACCGATCGCCGCGGCACGGAAAGTATCGCCTGCAACGATGAGAACCTTGCGGCCCTGCATCTGGGCGCGATGGGCCAGCTTGGCGATAGTGGTAGTTTTACCAACACCGTTTACGCCGATCATCATAACAACTTCCGGCGGGTTGAAGGCCTTGATGCGTTTGGGAACCTTGAATATCTCGTCAAGTTCTTCACGCAGCAGGTCTTTGAAATTTTCAGGATTGGTTTCTCCGGCTTTGCGGATGCGGTCTTTCATGCGTTCCACAAGTTCCATGGAGGCATCATAGCCCACATCTGCCATGATCAGGATTTCCTCAAATTCTTCCCAGAAATCATCATCAAAGGCGGTGTGGCTGGAAAGCATGGAGTCGATACGCTTGGTGATCTGCTCGCGAGTTTTATTCAGGCCTTCGGAAAGCTTAATGAACAAGCGGCTGCGTTCGTCTTCCTCATCCTCAAGTTCGAGAGCAAGAGCCAGACGGTACTGGAGTTCGGAGCGGAATTCCTCCACATACTCGTAATCCATGTCTTCAAGCCAGTCTTTGAATCTGGCGATGAAGTCTTCGGCTTCTTTTTTAGGAGCTTCAAGTGCTTCCAGCAAAAAGGAAAGCCGGTCCCAGAGATCGTCTCCGGCTTCTTCAACTCCATTTAAAATCAGACCCAACCATACGGAAAGGCGAGGCTCTGCCTGCTGCAGGGCCTTGGTCAGGTCGATCTGCCATTGCGGTTTATCTTCTGCGGGCTGGGCAGGTGTTTCCATGACCGGCTCAAGGATGGTCGGTCCGGCGGGAGTTTTTGCTTCTTTTGCAGCAGGCTCAGGCTCAGCTTCGGGGTCAGGGATTTCTTTTTCGATAATTGCCTGTTTCTGTTCCGCGGCAGATTCTGTCTGCGGTTCTGCGACAGAATCCTCTGCTGGATCAATTTCCTTTTTGGGTTCCGCAACGGGGGAAGCTTCAGTGGCTTCCGGTTGCGGGGAAGTTTCAGTCTGTGAAATTTCTGGCTCGGTAACAGCCTCAGGAGCTGTGGCCGGCATTTCAGCAACAGGCTCTACTGGCGGAGTTTCGGGTTCTTCTTCAATCTGTTCAGGAACAGGGGCACTTTCCGGTTCAGGCTCTTCGGTCTTTTCCGGTTCCAGTGCTGTTTCGATGACGGGTTCCGGAGTTGTTTTTTCTTCCGGTACTTGCACAGGCTCCGGTTCTGATTTGGCTTCCTGCTCTATGACTTCATCCTGCGGCTCGTAATCGTCGCCAAGATAATCTTTAAGTGCTTGTTCGGCCCTGTCTTCCGGGCTGTTCCATAATTTTTTTACTTTAGAAAAGAATCCCATTGAAATCCCCTTTGCAGTCTATTTTGAACAGGCGACGATAGCGCAGTAATCCCGGATGCGCAACTCTCCGGTTTTGGCTGTATTCGCCGACCAGATTAACAATAGTTATTGATTCAAATTCGTCTAGAGGATGACATTTCAGATAAGAAAAGCCCCGCGCGCATATAGCGGGCGGGGCTGTCTCTGTTGCCGAGCTTTGTAAGCTTAAAGCGGATGTGGATTACTCAACTTTGCTGTATGCTTTGGGTGCTGCACCACAGATGGGACACTTTTCAGTTGCTGCGCCGTTCTGAGTGTGGCCGCATACGGAACAGATGTAAAAGTCTGCTTCTGCGAATACGTCGTCACTAGCGTTGAGTGCTTCGGTGTAAAGATTTGCGTGGATTTTTTCAGCTTCATTTGCAAAACCGAAGTAGCGGAGTACTGCGTTTTCGCCTTCTTCTTTAGCCTCATCCATCATTTCGGGGTACATCTTTTCAAATTCGTATGTTTCACCGGAAATTGCTTCTTTGAGGTTATCTTCGGTGGAACCGATACCTTTCATCAGGCGGAGATGCGCGTGTGCGTGAATGGTTTCAGCTGCTGCAGCTGCGCGGAAAAGTTTTGCTACGCCGGGTTTGCCTTCTGCTTCAGCTTTTTCTGCGAAAGCGAGGTATTTACGGTTAGCCTGGGATTCACCTGCGAAAGCTGCTTTGAGATTATCAAGTGTCTTGCTCATTGGAATTCTCCTTAAATGTTCAGTTTGAATTTATTGTTTAAAATCTTTGTTCCGTCTCGTTGAAATAAGTAGTAACGATTCCTATTATGAAATGCAAGCAAAATATTCAAAAAAACCGGAAAAAATTTACACTGATTTTCTTAACAGCAGTTTACGCTATAAATAAATCTGCTGCTATATATATTAATGATGCATAAGTTAGTTGAAATTTAGTCACCGAACGGATACATCTACGCGAAGCGCAATTATCCAGCGCTAAACCAAGTGATTGGAGATAATTTATGAGACGAACATGCGTAAAAGATATTTTGAATTCACAGAGTGCTGTTGCTGAGATTCTGGTCAAAGGCTGGGTACGTACCAAGCGCGACAGCAAGGGCTTTTCTTTTCTTGAAGTGAATGATGGTTCTTGCTTGAAGAACGTGCAGATCATCATCGACCATACACCCGAAATCGAAGCTGAGCTTGAAAAGATTTCCACCGGTGCGTCTATAAGCGTCACTGGTGAGTTGGTAGAGTCTCCCGGTAAAGGCCAGAAATGGGAAGTACGCGGCAAATCCATCGCACTGGTCGGTTTTGCTGATCCCGAGACATTTCCGCTTCAGAAAAAACGTCATTCCGATGAATTCCTGCGTTCCATTGCTCATCTGCGTCCCCGTACCAATAAATTCGGGGCCATGTTCCGCATCCGGTCCGAACTTTCTTACGCGATTCATAAATTTTTCCGCGATAAAGGATTTTTCTACGTACATACGCCGATCATTACCGGATCTGACTGTGAAGGTGCAGGAGAAATGTTCCGGGTGACGTCCCTCAATCACGCAGAACTCTCTTCTATGAAAAAAGATGATCAGGCTGCAAATGATTTCTTCGGTAAGGAATCTCACCTGACGGTATCCGGTCAGCTTGACGCTGAAATGTATGCGCTGTCCCTTGGTCAGGTCTATACTTTCGGGCCTACTTTCCGTGCTGAGAAATCCAACACCCCGCGCCACGCTGCCGAGTTCTGGATGATTGAACCGGAAGTCGCCTTTGCCGATCTTAATGATAATATGGATCTCGGCGAAGAGATGGTGAAATATCTCATCCGTCATATTCTTGATAAATGCGCTGATGATATGGAGTTGTTCGCTAAGTTTGTCGATAAAACCCTGATGGACACGCTGAACAATACGCTGGATAACGAGTTTGAACGCATCACCTACACCGATGCCGTCAATCTGCTCCAGCGCTGCAAAAAAGCCAAAAAATTTGAGTACTACCCGGAATACGGTCAGGATTTGCAGACCGAACATGAAAGGTATCTTACTGAAAAGCATTTTAAAAAGCCGGTCATCGTTTATGATTATCCTAAGGAAATCAAACCATTCTATATGCGCGTCAATGATGACGATAAGACCGTCGCGGCCATGGATCTGCTGGTTCCCAGAATCGGGGAGCTTGTCGGAGGCTCGCAGCGTGAGGAAAGGCTTGATGTTCTGGAAAGCAGGATTGCTGAGACCGGTATGGATTCCGAAGATTATTGGTGGTACCTTGATACCAGACGGTTCGGAACAGCCCCGCACGCCGGATTCGGTATGGGCTTTGAGCGTATGCTGATGCTGCTCACAGGGGTTACTAATATCCGTGACGTTATCCCATTTCCAAGGACCCCCAAGAATCTTGAATTTTAAATAATCATGGGCCGCCTTGGGCGGCCCTTTCTTTATCCATGCTTACAATCCCCCGTTTTATTAAAAAATCTCCAGAATTCGCAGATATCACTGTGGATGGAATTACTTTTGTGCAATTCCAGAGTCGACGATCCGAGGTCCGTCACGAGGTCTGCGTGTCCAAGCATTCACTCGTTTTCGTACTTGAAGGGACCAAGTATATTCATTCCAGTGACGGGGATATGGTTATCCATAAGGGCGAAGCATTTTTCTGCCGTAAGGGATGTCATCTAATGTCCGAGATGATTCCCGAAAACGGGGGGACATTCGATACCGCACTTATCTTTTTTGACGATAATATGTTTGCCGATTTTATTGACCGCCTTCCCCTCGCCACAAGCGGGGTGGCGGAACCGGACTGTGCCGCCTTTCGCATAAAAATTTCCGAACAGGTCGGCATTTATCTTTCCTCGATGCTGTCCTTATTCGAGTCTCCTTTGGGGCAGGATGATGGATTCTTAAGGCTCAAGATTCAGGAATTACTGCATTACGTATTTACTACGCCGGGAAATGATGAGTTTGTCCGGTTTCTTCTTTCATGCAGAAATTCCGGCAGTGTAGATTTATCTGTGGTTATGGAGAAGTATTTTAACAAAAATATCAGCCTCGATGCCATGGCGGAACTCTCCGGGCGCAGCCTTTCTTCATTCAAACGGGAATTTAAAAAAACATTTAATACTACCCCGGCGCGCTGGATTCGCAAGCGCCGCATGTCCTGGGCGGAGCAGCTTATCCGCAATTCCGGCAAGAGTATTACCGAGATTTCTTATGAATCCGGGTACGAAAGTCTTTCCCATTTCAGCTCTCTGTTCCGTAAAAATTACGGAGTCACTCCCCGTGAATATCGCGCTGAACTGAATTCAGCAAAGTCTGGCCTATAATCGCGAGTACGATAATCCACTTTACGCTAGCTTCTTTTCAAACAGAAAAAGGAGAGAATTTATGCGTAAATATCTAGTGATTACTATTTGTCTTAGTGTGGCCCTGCTGGTTGCGGCCTGTTCACCAAAAAACAAAGTTATAGAGGGCTTTTCCTCACCGGAAAGTGTGACTTCTGACGGAAATTATTTTTATGTTTCCAATGTAGGAGAGAAGCTTCAGCCCACAGTTATGGACGGCGACGGCTACATTTCCCGGCTTTCGAAAGAAGGAAAGGTGCTTGACCGTAAATTTATCACCGGTCTGAATGCCCCCAAAGGAATGGTGGTGACGGATGGCGTACTTTATGTTGCCGATATTGACCGCATTAAGGGTTTTGATCTGCAAAGCGGCAGGCCGGTAATGGATCTTTTTGTCGAGGGCACGTCTTTTTTGAATGATATCGTCGTGCTGTCCGCGGATGAACTGCTCGCCTCGGCAACGGATACCGGAGCGCTTTATAAGATTAAGCTCGGCGAATCTCCGAGGATTTCTCTGGTGGATGTGACTGGGGAAATCTATGGAACCAACGGCCTTTGTCTGGACCCACAGAGCAGGAGCGTTTACTTTGCGTCATTCGGCAGGAATCATAAACCCACCGGTTTTATCGGCAAAGGCAATTTTGTTGATGGAAGATTTGTCTGCGAAAAAGTATATTCCAAGAAAGGATTATATGACGGGATTGCATTCCACGATGGAAATCTTCTCTTTTCTGACTGGGTCGCAGCTGAAAAAAAGGGCATAATCGTTAGTAAAAATATGGAAACCGGTGAAGTTTCCGAGGTTGATCTTGGAGAAAAGATCGGTGGTCCCGCTGATTTTTATCTGGATCTGAATGGAAAAAGGCTCTGGATTCCCATGATGCTTGAAGGCAAAGTCATGATTTCCGAGTTCTAAATCAGAGCGCAAAACATTCGCCCCGCTTCTATTAATGAAGCGGGGCGATTTCTGTCTATTTAAGCGGCATGAGTAACAAAGTAACCAATTGTTCGGGTTTTGTTGTCTTGGGGTTATTCATATACTGTTCATAACATGGTGCGTCTGCGTGATTTTCTTCGCTTGTGGGGAGCCATTCTTCATAGAATTGCGACCATGATTTGCCCAGTCCTTCATATGGACCAAGATGAGTTGTAACAGCGTAACGTCCGCCGGGAAAGTCCTTGAATTTAATTTCCGCAGGGGCGTTGGTTGCGCTTGGTACAGTTATGCAGGCTTCTGAGCGCAGCTTTTCTGCCGAAATTTCGTTGGGGTCATCATAGTAAACGCCGTAAAATTTGGTTGTTTCATCAAAGATACCGGCCGGTCCTGCCCATTTACAGAGAATTTCCCAAGCATTCCCAACTTCTTCATATGGTCCGACATGTTCTGTATAGGCCATTTTTGCAGGATCAAGGGTCCAGATTTTAACGTCCATTTCAGCTCTCCATGTGTTTAATATTAATAGACGGCCAACCAAAGTTCCGTAACCGCTTCTTCAGACGGAACGTCCGGTGGAGCCTTTATGTATTTTTCAAACGAAGGTACAATATCTCTCGGTTGGTAAGCACTACCGGGCAGCCATTTTCCATATAAATCTTTGTACGCGGAATGCAGCTCTTCATATGGTCCATAATGGGTTGTGACCGCAAATTTACCGCCTGGAAGAATTTGAGTTCCTATTCCCGAAGGCGTGTCAATCTCATGACTAATGCTGAAACAAGCATCATAGCGAATTTTTTCTTGCGGGGTAATGTCCGGATCATCGTAGCAAAGTCCCAGAAACTCTGTTTCGGTAGAAAGTAAACCGTTTTCAAAACCCCAGCTACATAATTTTTCCCATGCTTTTGTAACACTAAAGTATGATCCAATATGACGGATAAAAGCCAGATGAGTTTCAGGACGAGTGCGAATCTCCACTTTACCGTCATTTGCAGCATTATCTAATCTGAAATTTTTTATGTCCGGTTGCGGGGTGTAGTGAATTGTATCAGTATTACCGGGAATGAACATGGTCCGCGTATTATCGCGAAAACCGCTGGGAGAAAGGTGAAATCTTTTTTTGAAAGCCCGGCTGAATGTTTCCGATGATTCAAATCCGGCTTCAAGCGCAATATCCATAACAGATAGTTCCGTGTAGCAAAGCTTATAGGCCGCACGTTCCAATCGTAAGCGGCGTACATGCTCCTTCAAGTTCTCACCTATCATACCCTTAAAAATACGATGGAAATGAACCACTGAAAAACAAGCCTGTTCAGCGAGAGTTTCCGGTGAAAGGTCTCCGTCAAGATTTTGCTGAATGTAGAGCAGTACTCTCATCATCCGTTCGTTATATGGTTGTAATAGTGATGACATTGGTATTTCCTTTACTGTTTTGCTGTGTTGAGTTTTATTAAACATATTTTTTAAATTTCAGCATGACTTTTTTTATCATCCGAAATTTTTTTATGAAAAAATATGTCAGCGATGAATCTCATAACAGTTGCCGATGTACTGGCGATAGGTTTAGAGTATGAGTATGAATAAGCTCGGATTTACTCTCCTATTATGGGTCGTTATCATTTCAGCCTGCGGATGTACTCCAATCAAACAGTTTGTAGGCAACCCTTGTGTCAGCAATTCTTCCACTACAATGCAGCGTATTGTGGATTCTGCGGCCTGTTCGCTCAAGCAGATACGCGCGAAATCCTATGGCTCTTACGTGGAATCGTTGCTGGAAGATGCGAGAGCTGTATTTATTTTTCCTGATGTGTATAAGGCGGCATTTATGATCGGGGCGGAAGCCGGGCCGGGCGTGCTGTGCGCTAAAGATGAAACCGGTTTTTGGAACGGGCCTGCGTTTTTTAATATGGCCGGGATTGATATCGGCTTGCAGGGCGGGGTGGAAGGAAAAACTCTACTGGTTTTTCTTATGGATGATCAGGCCTTGGAAGATGCCATCGGAGGCAAAATTGATCTTTCTCTAGGCGCTGACCTTGCGGTAGGCCATACTGCCGACCGCAGCAATCGGGGAACATTTGATGCTGAAGGAAATATCCTCATGCTGGTCGATCAGGCGGGGGCTTACGGGGGTATGACCTATCGCTCCGGGGCATTCATGGTCAGTAAAGATTTCAATAAACGGTACTACGGAAAGAATGTCAGCGTACGGGAACTGCTCATGACTCATAATTATGATAAGCCCGCAGCGGATGTGCTGCTTATGACTCTGGCCGGTGTGTATTAATTTCCGGTAGATTTGGCGGTAATCTTTTTCCTCTCGCGGGTGTAACGCAGCAGATCCTCACATATGAATTGAGCACTGTGGTAAAAAGCAAAAAACTGAATTATTTTCTGTAAATAAAATCTTCTAGTTGCTCCTTCATTGCGTAATTCTTCCAGCCGCTTCTGGGAAGCTACAAGCGCGTCGTGCAAAGATGCTTCATTGGGAATTTTTTTAGATCCAATGGCGCGCATAGCTTTCGCCGTTACTGTTGCAAGATTGCGTAACTCATTTTCCATAATTATATCGTACCCTTCGCCGTGTACATAGTTTAAAGCGTGGAGCATCGCCCGTAGATGTGATGCACATTTTTCAAGAAGTTCTACTTTCATGCCCAGTAGTTGCGTGTCTTCCAGATAAATGAATCTTTCATGGCGGATAACTTTTGAATATATTTCCCGGTTTTGGGTCAGCCTGCTGTTAAATGATTCAAGAGCGCTCGGGATCAGGCTGCTTTGTTTATCCAGAAAGCCATCCATTAGTGTTTCATAGTTATCTGCGCATTCCTCAAATTGATTAAAGAGTTCCTCCTTTAGAGTATCGGATGCGCGCATAGGCCAGATGGTGATGCTGGTCATGAAGGCGCAGATTACACCGATGCCGATTTCAAGCACTCGGAACAAGCCGTACTCTATCCTGTTAGGCTCCCCGAGGCTGGCTAAAGTTACGATCGTGGTGGTGATGGCCGCCATTTTGTAGCGGTTATTGTAGCGGGTCATATACGCACAGAAACCGACGGAAATAAAAAGCCCCAGCATTGTCATATACGGGGTTTGGGGGAAAATAAGAATACACAGTATCCCTATGAAAGCTCCGATGGCTGTGCCGGAAAAACGATACCAGCACATCTTAATAGAATCAGCCACATTGATCTGCATGACGATGACAGCGGAAAGGGCAGCCCAGTATCCGAATTTTAAATGACAAATGTCGGCGGCTATATAGGCCAGAACAGCGGCGAGCCCGGTCTTAAAGGCATGTTTAATATGCGGTGTGTGAGGCGTGAAAAAAGAGATGTTCATAATATATAATGGCAAAATCTGTTAGGTGGTTAATGAATGAGTTACTAATATGTACAGTATATGGGGATTGGCAATAGATTGAGAGTGAATTTTTGAAATATATAATAAGGAGTCGCGCTAAACCCCGGAATTTCGTCTTTTCTCGACTCTTACCGCTTGAATATATCAACAATAATTCAAAAACCCCTTGACGATTTC